>JACDGH010000024.1 GCA_013815395.1 Parachlamydiaceae bacterium | reverse complement strand
GCTGAGGGCTTAGCTCTCTGCGTCTCAGCGTTCCTCCCCGCCTCTGCGTTTCCCCATAGCCTCTAAAACGTTTAAAAGCGGCCCTAAGAAATAAGTTGGCTATTTACTTTTGCAATTACCCCTTTAAGTCCTTTAAGGCCTTAAGTCCTTAACATCCTTGTTGAAAAAACCAACGGTTATAATTTAGAGCGCGATAGTTCCACAATGTCAATCTTTGAGACTATTGGAGGGGCTCCTACGAAGGCATGCCTAGGCTTTTTATTTCAGCAGAACCTTCCATATTTGCTCTGTGCTTAGCAGAAATCTGCCTAAAAGCGTTAAAATAATTTATACCCGGGCTACCTAAAAGAAAATACACACTTGAAAAGTCTTCTGTTTTTTTATTTTTTTTTGAATAAATTTGATCAACAACTTGTGATAAACTTTCTAATTGATTTTGAGTTATCCAGTCTTAAGGTAAAGTGATAATTTTCTCCATTGCCATTAATTAAAAACCTGTCCCTCAAGCCAGCGAGCAATGCCTAAAAGGGCTTTAGATTCTAGATTTAATTCTTTAAGAGCTGCAAGATAACCGGTTATTTCCTCGCGGAGCATCTGCTGAGCTGCCTCTAAACCAAACACAATAGCCATATTAACTTTGCGCTCATTTTTAGCGTCTTGAATCATATCGTCCAAATCATCGACAATTTGAAAAGCCATCCCAAAATGAGAAGCTGCTCTTTTAACAACATTTAAAACCTCGGGATTTCCCCCCCCAAACAACCAGCCAAAGACAAAGGCTATTTCAAAAAGCGAAACAGTTTTTTTGTGAATCACATCGCGAAGGGTCAGTAAGTCAAGATTAGGAGGAAATATATCCAAAAATTGACCGCCCGTGGCCCCCATTAAACCCGTATTATAAGTCGCATTCTCTAATGCCAGCATCCCAAGTAAATTGCTATCCGATTTAATCAAATGCTGAGCATCTTTAACCGCGCGGGCACTAATTGCTATGTTGCTATAACCGACTGCAATTAAAGCATAGCTCACCAACAAAGCCGTCGCCTCGCCATATACCTTATGCGTAGAAGGCTTAGAACGTCGCAGGTCATCATCATCCATGGATGGCAGATCATCTACCACTAGCGAGGCTATATGGAAGTATTCAATAGCTAAGGCTGCCCCCGTCACATCGGCGCCATGTCCCAAAGCATCAGCGAACATCAGCACTAAGGAAGGGCGGAACCGCTTTCCTCCGTTTAATAAGGCATATTCACAGGCCTTGCTTAAAGGACCGCAATCGGGAAAATGCTGCACGCTATGTTTGATTTTTTCTTCAAAACGCTGTTGATAGCGGGATAGCATAGCATCTGTACTTTCCATCGCAATTTCAGCCTGAACTTCTGGATTATTTGACATAAAAAGCACTCTCTTAAATGATCTATCGGGATACAATAGAAAGTTTTTGAAGACTTCTGACTATAGAATTTGATGGGACAAAGCCGTTAATATTAATGACAGGATAGCAAAAAACATTTTTACCCAACAATGTGCCCGGATTAGTGACTGCATTGCACCCTAGTTGAGAATCATCGCCGATAATTGCTCCCAATTTACGCATGCCCGTATCCACTTGTTGTCCTTGATAAGGAATAATCACATTACCATTGTTAAGTTTAAGATTGGCGCATTTAGTACCAGCGCCCAAATTGACTCGATTGCCAATGATCGTATCACCTAAATAAGCAAAATGTGCGGCATGCGCGTGATTTAATAAAATACAATTTTTCACTTCGGTATCGTGGCCAATTAGGCAATGATCGCCGGTTACTAGATTACCACGCACATAGGCCCCATGTCGCACGGTGCAATCATCACCAATGATGCACGGACCTTTGATGTAAGCTCCGGGTTCAATAACGGTGTTTTTACCAATAGAAATGAGGTGGGGATCAATTAAATAAGCACCTTCAGACACTTTGCTTTCAATTTTCCCCAATGATTGGCTAGTTAAATAGGAGGAAATGCGGTTAAGAGCAGTCCAGGGGGCTTCATCCTCTATAAACAAATGCGCATGAGAAAATGTAGATAGATCAAAAAAATAAGCGGGAAATAAAGACATTATCAATTGCCTTACATTTATAAAGCTGAGTAAAGGAGGGTTAAAACTTAGGTATAATTTAAAAGATCATTTTTTTCAAGAGTCGATTTTTCCATAACTCTCTTAGAAGATATAATTATATATATAGTTTTTCTTCTTCTTTAGTCGTTGTTGATTTGTTCATAAGTCTTGCTTTCCAGGAGAGGTACCACTTGTTCATGTGTCGTTTATTGCCAGTTGATAAGTGATACTTTGTAAACAATGCATCTTAAAAAATGGATTTGTAAACAGAGTTGTAAACCCGAAAAGGCTGGGTTATGCACAATGTTTCCAGAGTCAATTTAAAGCGGTACCCAAAATACATGATTGGATTGATATGTAGCAGGAATTTAAATAAAATGAAGTACTAGTACAGGATTGTTGTAAATGAATTAGAAGATATTTAAATGACTTATTAAGTATTTTATAAACAATTTGTTTTAATTAAACAATAAACTAATTGATTGATTTTTATTAATAGTTTTATAATGAGTCAGATGGTTGTTTAATAATATTTTTTTGCACTAAAGCCTTGTTTGAGGAATTATAATATGGATATTAATTTTCCTAAAAATTTAGATCTTTCAAAAAACGAAGATTATATCATGAGAGTTTTAAAGACGGGGGAAGAATTAGAAATTAAAGATAACCGAGGTTTTACCAATAAGATTAGTAACTTTTTAAATAAATATATTTATTCAGGCAAATGGTCTTATAAGACATCAAATATTAATGCCTATATCTTTTCAAAAGATCTGGGCGAAAATTCGCAAAAGCTCAAAATTTGGCTTTTTAAAAGATTAGAAAATGAAAAAAAATCGTATTTTATAACACATATTTATGACTCAAGTATAAAGGATATTGATAAAAAAAACTTAGACATACATCTTTCAAATATTTTTAAATCCACAGATCATTTGCATCCCCTTGATCACCAACATAAAAACTCTATTTCCTCGAAATCAGATGACCCTTCGAAATCTGATCATTGAATCAAATAAGACAGATGCCCTTTTTTGGTGACCCCTATCCTCTTTTTACTTGGATTGGTATTTATCGCTGCTCTTTTCACCAAGGCTTTTAAAGAATATATCTTATATATATATTTATTCTTCTTATTAAATCTCTGTGGGATTGTTCGTATCCCCCCTCTTTTTAGCTGTGAATTTCTGATGTTTGCAAGCTGTTTACCAGCAGATGATAATGAGGCTCTTGTAAACATTTTTACTTTATGCACAACTTTGCTGACAAAATTGTGAACCGAAAAGGCGGTAGTTGTGAACAAATCTTCCAGAACGATCCTGATTTTTTAGTGATTGCTTAAGTTGCATTTTTTTTCGATATGCTGCCAAAAAGCAAAAGGCGTTATTCATAAAGACTAAAAAGCATACCAATCATTGGCAAACGGGGATGATTGTGCATGAAAACGGCAAAGAGGATGTTTAAGGCAATTTTTTTACACAGACTCTTTGAAGAATATATCTTATATATATATTTTATCTTCTTATTTAGTCGCTGTGGGAGTGTTCATAAAGTGCCATTTTTTACAGTGCTTTATGTCTGTTTGCAAGATGTTTATGGGCGGACGATACTAGCATCTCTTATAAACATTTCCCATTTGTGCACAGCGTTATTGACAAAATTGTGAACGGAAAAGACGGTGGTTGTGAACAAAATATCCATACTGTTATTCTTTTTAAACGTTCTGCCGCATTGGCCCGGCTTTTTAAGCATCCCCAACTAATGAAATAAAATACTATGAGTGACCTACACATCCAATGTCCCCATTTCGATATCTGCTCCGGGTGCACGCGCAATGAATACGTTGATCATTTGCCAATGCTGGACGACGCAAATCATTTTTTTGCAGAAAATGGAGCGCCATTTTTCAAAATGCAAACAGGAAGTGCAACGGGTTGGCGCTGTCGTGCCAAATTAGCTGTTCGAGGAACTGTGGCCGCGCCATTGATTGGACTTTTTGCAAAAGGAACACATCAAACCATCAACATTCCCCAATGCCGCGTACACCATCCTGCCATTAATCGGGCCATGGAAATATTGCGGAAATGGATTATGCAATATAAAATAGAACCTTATGATGAAGTCGCTGCCACCGGGTTATTGCGCTATGTGCAAGCCAGTGTGGAAAGAAAGTCAGGTCACATTCAACTAGTCATAATAATAAATGCGAAAAATGTAGATGACGAAGCGCGCCACCATTTAGAAGCTCTTTGGCAAGCCGTCCCAGATTTATGGCATTCGATCTGGCTTAATTTAAACACCCGCCGTGACAATATCATCTTTGGGAATGAATGGATTCATATAAAAGGCTCTTTTTGGCTCTGGGAGACTTTAAATAGGCAGCAGATTTGTCTTCATCCAGCCAGTTTTATGCAAGCAAACTTAGAAATGTTCGATCGCCTGCTGCAGCGTATTGAACATTTACTGCCAGAAGATGCCGATTTGCTTGAATTTTATGCAGGTGTTGGAGCGATTGGGGCTTCGGTAGTAGAAAAATGTCAAAAAGTGCAGTGCATAGAATTAAACCAAACAGCTCAAAAGTGTTTCGAAGAAACTTGTCGCGCTTTATCTCCTAATCTGGCTAAACGTCTATCTTATCTGCAAGGCAAATCAGCTGATCACATCAATTTGTTGAATTTTATGCTCGTAGGCAAAGGGGTTGTGCTGGTTGATCCGCCGCGAAAAGGACTTGAAAAGGAGCTTTTAAAAGCTTTATGCGAAAATAAATGCGTAAATAATATAATATACGTAAGTTGCGGTTGGGCAGCTTTTCAAGGCGATTGCCAAAGCCTTTTAAAGGCAGGATGGCATATTGCGCATGCAGAAGCTTTTTTGTTTTTTCCTGGCAGCGACCATATAGAAATTTTAGCAGCATTTGAAAGAAGGATTTAATATTGTGCAATGCTTGTTAATCAAAAGGGTTCGTATAGACATAGTGAAGACCAGTTAAACATCCCAGCAAAAGCAAATCGTGTTTTAAATGTTGTTTTAGTGGGTATGTTACTGATTGTCTTAAGAATATGGCATCTTGCTGTTGTACAATATGATGAAAAGGTTGAAGAGTCTCGCAAACCACAGCGACGAATAGTTGTAGAATCTGCCAAAAGAGCTACAATCAGGGACCGCTTTAATATTCCTCTTGCTATCAATAAGGTGCAGTACAATGTGGCTGTGCTTTATTCGCAACTCAAGCAAATTCCAACTGCTGCCTGGGAAACAGATTCGAGCGGTAAGCGCAAGAAAGTTTTTAGGCGTAAAGAATACATTGCAGCTCTCTCTCAATTACTTGGCAAAGAATTGAAAATGGACGCAGATAGGATTGAAGATCTGATCCACTCGAAAGCTTCATTTTATCATCAAATCCCTTTTGTATTGAAAGAAGATGTTTCTGAGCTAGAGTATTATCGATTAAAAATGCTCGAAAGGGAATGGTTGGGGATAAATGTGCAGCGAACGCCGCGCAGGCATTATCCCCTCGGAAAAGTGGCCGGGGATATTATAGGTTATATGGGGGCGATCAATCGGCAAGAATATGAAAAAGTTATCCGCGAAATCAAAGCTTTAGAAGCGTATGTCGAAACTATTGATTTGGGTGAATTTGTTTCATTGCCCCCAGGAATGGATTCCAGTAATCAAGTGCGCAAACGCATAAAAGATTTAAACGCTCTTGCATACACAATCAATGATTCAGTGGGTAAGGCGGGTATAGAAGGTCGCTATGAAAGCACTTTACGAGGGTATCATGGTAAAAAAATCTTCTATTCCGATGCTCGAGGTAATTTTTTTAGGGAGTTGCCAGGTGCACGTGAGCCTCTTTCCGGGAAACGTTTATTATTGACAATATCTGCAGAACTGCAAGAATTTGCTGAACAGCTTTTAATTCAAAATGAGCGTATAAGACTTACCCGCCTTTCCCATTTAGATGCTGTCAAACAAACTGTATTAGCACTGAAGCAACCCTGGATTAAAGGTGGAGCTATTATTGTGATGGAGCCGCATAGCGGCGATCTTTTGGCGATGGCTTCTATTCCACGCGTAGACCCGAATGATTTTGTCTCTTCGAAAAATCCCGCCAATAAATTAAAGAAGTCTAATATCCATAAATGGTTTGAAAATGAAGTGTATTTGGCTGAGGTATGGAACCAGCAGCGCCTCTTAGACCGTGAAATTTTTGATGAACATCTGGGGGGATTTTACGACGAAGGCATCGTTCTCAAATGGCAAAATTATTTAGATTTAGTCTTGGAAGCTGAAAATCCTCTTAAAAAAGGGGTGCTATCGACAGGTACGCTTAAAGATGCTATATATATCCAAAAGCTTGTTGATAGACTTTTAGAATTGACCCCTTACAAAAACATTTATTCTGTATTCAACCTTATCTACACTGGCGAGGAACATCAATCATATGCGCAAAAAAATTCTTCTGCAGATCTTGAGGTTTTAGAAAATGCATTTACTCTGCATTTTCAAGAAGTGCTGTCCATCAAGCGCAAGCTAGATGTCTATATGCAAGCAATAAAAAACAATTATGATAAAGTTTTACTTTTAGATATGTTGAGAATGCTCGTAGAGGCAGATTTATTTTCTGATGAATTAGTTAAAAATGTAGGTAAGCAAACTTTATCCACTTACAAAGACGCCTCTTCGGCCATGGTGGCCACGGAAGAGGTCGTTAAAAAAATGGCAAAAAGTATTTATCATGAAACTGATTTTAAAGGCTGGCGCAAGGAAAAAGAGAAGGAATATTTAAAAGGCAAGCGTGCTGAAGAAAAAGCCACAAAAAAATATGCAAAGCCATACATAGATTATCTAGATGCTTTGGAAAATGAAATGTTTGCCTCTTTTTGGGAAAAACAGCGTTGGCATCTGATCACTACATTTTTAAGGGGTGATGTTCAAAGCAATATGGAATCGTGCCCTTCGGCCTATATTGATCACATGTGTAGTTGGCAAAGGGAAATACAAAGTGGTGCCCATAGAGAAATTGAATGGAGTAATGCTTATTTCACTTTGCAAGAAGCCATTAAAAACATACCTACAGAAAGTATCATTCCATATCTCAAGACCCTCCGCAGTTTTCAAGATCTTAATCGCCCCCTTTTAGGAAAATACAGATATTTACGAAAAAATAATGAACAATTACAGCTGGAAAAACACCTTGCGGCAGCCTTTTATCACAAATTCGGATGCGGATATGGTCGCTCCCAAGCTTATCGGCAAGCTTCAACACAAGGGTCTATTTTTAAATTAGTTACAGCATATGAGGCGTTAGTGCAGCGCTATCATAAGCTGGAAGAGGCAGGAAAAGACACTTCAGATCTGAATCCATTAGAAATTGTTGATATGATCTTTCATCATGGGAAAGATCAATATGTGGGCTATAACGCCGATGGGCAACCATTGCCAAGGTTCTATAAAGGAGGGAGATTACCTCGAAGCACCCATTCAATTGGCAAAGTTGATCTGATGAAAGCTATTGAGACATCCAGTAACCCCTATTTTGCCGTCTTGGCAGGAGATGTTCTAGATTCCCCACAAGATTTAGCCAAGGCTGCAAAGCAGTTTTCATTTGGAGAACGCACCGGTATAGACCTTCCAGGCGAAATCCCGGGAAAGGTTCCTGATGATCTAGATGAGAATCGCACGGGATTATATTCACTTTCTATTGGACAACATACGCTTGTGGTCACCCCTTTGCAGACTACGGTGATGCTAGCAGCGTTGGCTAATGGAGGAGCAATTGTAAAACCAAAAATTGTAGGAGCGCTTGCCGGCAGAGAACCATTGAGGGGGAAAGATTTAATGTCGGATTCTAGTTATTACCCGCATCAGCAAGCTTTATCTTTGATCGGCATTGATTTTCCGTTATTTACAGCGGCTGATGCCGAACAGCAAAAAAGTTTAATTAAATATGTGCCTTCGGAAGTAAAAAGGACATTATTTATGCCTAAAGCTGTACAGAAAATGTTACTAGATAGCATGTGCAGAGTAGTCGTTAGAAGTCAAAACGATACTTTGATCAGTTTGTCGCGCTTATATTCAAATCATCCCGAGGCAATCAGCGATTATGTCGAACTAAAAAATCAACTTGTGGGTAAAACAAGCACAGCCGAATCCATCGAAAATATTGATTTAGATTTGACAAAAGGTACAAATATTTATACACATGTTTGGTTTGGGGGTATAGCCTACGATCACGACATTATTGAAAAGAAAGGACCTCAAGGGACTTATCTGTTTTTGAGTTCATTTGGAACCCCTGAGGTTGTGGTGGTGGTATACTTGCGTTACGGTGGTTATGGGAAAGAAGCCGCTCCTATAGCAGCCCAGATGGTAAAAAAATGGCGTGAAATTAAGCAAAAATACAGCAAGGAATAGCATAATGGAAAGTCCAAAATCAAATAAGCTTCAGGAACTCATTGTAAAATACGATAAAACTAAGAGCGAAAAAATTGAGCTTTTGGAACGACTTGTGCGGACTTTACAAAATGATCCTAACGAAAAGCATTTGAAGGAATTTAGGGGCGCAGTTCACAACATAGGCGGCAGTGCTGGCTCCTTCGGGTATTTAGCAGTAAGCAATGTTTGTAAGCAATTGGATGCGCAAGCTATAGAAAGACTAGAAACACTTTCACTTTTAGATCAGAACTGGCTGTTCTCTTTAAATCATTTTTTAGAACAAGTCAAACAGGGATTTGAAGTGCCTGTCGAAAGAGATTAAATAGCTTCCCATTATTAGGATTACTAGCAAACTATATCTTAAGCTATGGCAGAAATATTTGGCATATATCGGTAATATAAATCTTATAATTGCAAACATTAATATTTTTCTGATTTTAAAAATGCGACTCTTGTGCAATATATATTGTTAATATTTAAATTTCTAGAAGTACTCAAATCGGTAACGAGCGTGATGGTTAATTCGCTAAGATCTCCCGAACTTAAAAATGGTAAGTAAATTGGGTATTGATGAATTTAAATGTATTTTACTAAAGTTTAATTGCGCTAAATAGCGCATAAGTCCACAACTTTTTCTTTAAGGTTGTGTATTGGTAATAGGCAGCTCTGATGTTATCTGTTTGAGTCTTACTTCTAAAACCTAAAAGCTCACCTGCTTTTGAAAATACAAGCGCAGGAAAAGAGATCCAATATAGTCTTTTGGAAGAGGGAAGCACATTCTTTGTGATATCTTTGCAGGTTATTTGTTGAAATTGATTTGTATGTAAATGAGCTTTAAAATTAGAAACTGTTTCTAGCGATTCTACTCCCCACCCTTTTAACCATTTGTTAATATCATTTTTTTCCTTTGCCGCATAATCATCTTGCAAAGCAAATCCATCTGCAACTACTAATCGCCCACCTCGCTTTAATAAGCGATAGGCTTCTTTAACGAACTTGCTTTTATCATGTGCATGGCATATGCTTTCTAGCCCCCAAACAACATCGAAGGATTCGTCAGGAAATGATGTTTCACAAAAATCACCTATTTGAAAAGTGACTAGCCCCTCAACGCCATACTTCAAGGCCACAGTTGTTGCCCTTTCGACTTGTTTAGAGCAGAGTGTAATGCCAGTTACACGACATCCGTATTCTTTAGCTAAAAAAATATCACTGCCACCGAAGCCACAGCCGGCATCTAGGACATGATCACTTGCGCTGATTTCTGCCGTTTCGGCCATTACTTTATTTTCGCGAACTAAAGCATCTCGTAAATTTTTCGTCGTTTCATCCCAATAACCCGCATGCATCGCCAAACTATGATCTAGATCCCAAAATAAACGATAATCAGTTTCACAAGTATCATAATACTCAATAATAGATCTTTTATTTGAGTTCATTGAAATTTCCTTCATCTTTAAAAAAACCTGTAGCCTGTGCGAAGCTCTGGAGTCTTCAAGCGACAACGAGTCGCTAATACCAAAAAACAACAATAAATTCCTATAAAAAATATGAAAAAAATAAATCATTTCAAATAATTTAAATAAAGAAGTAGTTAAAATAGGAAATGAGGACTTCAAGGTAAGGGGAAACGATCAAAGATATTTTTAGTGAATTATACGTTTTAACACCTCTCCCATAATCGTCTTGAAATGGGATGACTCTTTTTTTAAGTTTTTTATTAGCTTAATAGTCCGTTTTATTCAATATAATTATTTTAAATGATTCGACTTTTTCATATTTTTATTGTTGCTTTTAGCTCTGCGTCAATTTTTAAAGTTTCGCGACGGGTGTTTGAAGGTCCTATTTTGCGACAAATCTTTATACTGAAATATCCTTGTGTTTTTTCCCTATCTAAATCAATGAGAAATAAGCATTGCAAATGAGAGGATAATTGGTAGAATGGCTGATAAAAAGTCGAGCTTATAAAATGCAGTGTAAAACCATCCGAATTCTGAGTAGTCTTTTACTACTATTATGCACATCTTGCTGTAAACCCTGTCACAATTATCCTATTATGGGGGCTGATGACTTTGTTATCGATTCCTATCAAATTCGACAAGGGAAATTTGCTATTCTGGAAATGGAAGGAATTGAAGTTGAAGAACTACCTAGCGATGCGATGTGCGAATATGAAGATACTATTGCCGAAGATGATATTCTTAACATTGTCCTTTATCATCCCAGCCGAAAAGATCTTATGGAGTCCATTCAATTCATTAACCACAATGTGGGTGGCTTTCGTGTGCGTCAAGGTCAAGTTGATTTACCCGACATCTCTTATGTTCCAGTGGCGGGATTGACTCTTGATGAGGCGCGTATACGATTACAAGAAGAATATCGTAAGCAGATTCAAGATGTGGAACTTTTTGTCACCTATCAGGATCGCCTAACCCGTAAGGTTGAACTGACAGGGATGGTGGGTACCCCAACTGTACCTGTAGATGGTAAAATCCGTTTATATGAAGTGATTGCCCATGCACGTATTCCTACCGATGCCAATCTTTTTTTAAGTTATGTGGTACGTAATTGCCAGCCATTAGCAGTTGATCTCCATAAACTGATCAATGAAGGAGATATGAGCCAAAATATTGTTATGCGGGGCGGCGATAAAGTATTCATTGCCAATAAAAAAGATAGCAATGTAATGGTTATGGGAGAAATTAATAATTCGCAACCTGTGCATATGTCTAATGGTTACATGTCTTTACGCGAAGCTTTAGTTAGTGCTGGTGGCATTCCTTTTACAGGCGATAAGCGGCATATTCAAGTGATTCGTGGGAACTTAAAGTGTCCAAAAATTTATGTTCTTGCCTGGGAGCACATCATTCACTTGCCAAACGATAGTTTATTATTAATCCCAGGCGATACAGTATATGTATCTGCATCACCAATTACCGAGTGGAATCGTTTTATAAGTCAGCTATTACCGAGCGCGCAGGCATTTCAAACAGGAAATTCGGTTTATAGGATTGTCAATTATTGATCTATGTTTAGAAGGCATAATTTAAAATGAAACAATTAAATGGAAATGGCGAAAGCGAGTTTTTATTGACTCTTTCTGATCTAGGAAGCGTGCTCAAAAAAAAACGGTATACGATCTTTAAAATGGCCTTACTAGGCGCTTTTCTAGCCTTGAGCTATGGATTGTCGCAACCTATAGAATACCGGGTCGAAGCCACTTTTAAGGAAAAAGGAAAAAGTCAATCTGGCCTAAATCAATCTCTAAGTGCTCTTTTACTCAATGCTGATGCTAATGAAAGCGAAGCTTTGACGATGATGCGTTCAAGAATGCTCATTGAAAATTTGGTTATATCTCAAGGACTACAAGCAGAAATTAAAAAAAAGGAAACTTCATTTCCTTTTCCTTTTAAAAGAATTAAAGATAATTTTCTCAGCGAATATGCGCACAATAAAAATTTAAATAGCCCTTTGATAAAGCCGTTTGATCAACAAATAAAAGCTGAAAAAATAAATTATGATGGTCAAGTACCTATCGAATTATCTGTGGTTTTTTATTCTCATGTAGACTTTGATATAGAAACAGATGGTCAAATTTTGGGTCAAGGAAAGCTCGGCATTCCCTTTACTTCAGATCATTTCAGTTTTACATTACAGAAAAAATCACCAAGTGGAATTTCCGGTAAACAATATCGTCTAATTCTTAAACCTCTAAGCCTCACTGCCCAAACAATTGCCAAAAAATTTACGGTGGAGCCTGATCGTTTTGATAACAGTTTGCTTAAAATAGCTTATCAACATCCCGATAAATACCAAGCTGTGGACCATACTACTGCCTTAATGGAGCTATACAAAGAACACAATTATCAAGAACATCAACGCGTTTGTAATCTTCAAATTACTTATCTGCAGGAAAAGCAAGCGGACATGGGGAAACAACTAGAAACATTAATGCGTGCGCATGCCAATAATCTTTCCTCAGACCTTTCTGACACTGGTTTTGCCGACTACACTTCTGCAATGACTTTTTTAACTTCAAATCAACAAAATTATAAACAGAGATTAGAAGGCATTGATCTTGAAATTCACTGGCTTAATCAGCTGCTAATTACGGGTAAAGCGGAGTTTGATAAATTTACTTCTACCCAAAATCCTGATTTTATTAATCAATTGACAAAAGAGATTCGACGGCTAAAGCAGGAAGTTCATTCTTTGCAATTGGCGCTTGGAAAATATGCTCCAGAAGAAGAATTGAGTTCTCAAGATAGTATTAAAAATTTTTTAGGAATCGATTTAAATACAGCCAAAGAGCTTTATTTGGCTTATAGCAAAGAATTAAATGCTTTAGAAGCGGAAGAAGCTCAATTTCATTTCCTTACAAATCAAATCACCCTTCCAGGATTTGAAATCAGTTCTCTAAGTTCTGTTTTAAGCGACCCAATTAGCTTGGAAATGATCTCAAAAGCATCTCCACTTATTTTGGCTTTGAAAGATCAGGATAATAGCACTCAAAAAGAGCAAGAGCGATTAAAGATGGGACTTGCTGTACAAAAAAACTTTTTCACCACTCACTTAGCTCAGACAATTCAACTTATTCAACTGCGCCAACAGCTAATGAAAGAGAAAATTCAAACGCTGCAAAATGCTCATCTAGCCCTCATTTTAGAACAAATATCTATTTTAGAAAATCAAATGGCTGACTACATCACACGGCGCTTGTCGGTTCTTGAACATGAAAAAGATCTTTATGATCATAACCTTGTCAATTTACGTGCAGAAATGGCAAGTTTGCCCCAAAAGTGGGTGGCTGAACAAATGATCCAGCAAAAAATGGAAATTAATCAGAATATGATCGAACAGATTTCCAAACTCGTTGAATCAAAAAATCTAGCATCCAATTTAGAAAGGACACAATCTACATCTGTGGACTTGCCCATTATACCCCTTCATCCTAAACCCCCTCGTCTGTTACTGTTAACCTTGATGGGAACTTTGGCAGGTACTTTTTTAAGTATAGGATGGGTGCTTGCAAAATCCATTGGCAAAGGGGTAAAGGCATCTACAGATAACCTTCGGCTTGCAGGCCAACACGTTTCAGGAACTCTATCTCTCCAAAAAGCTTTTTCAAATGCACCTAGTACAGCGTCTAACCTCCTTGATTCAGATTTGGATACTTTGCGACGGATAATTTCGTTCATTACTTCTTCCGATTCGATTTCTAATATTCGGGATAATGAAAACACCCTTTTGCTTTTATGCAACAGCGGACCAAAGTATGGTGAAATGCTCGCTGAATTAATGTCCAAAATGGGTTTTAAGACATTAATATTAGACCTTTGCTTTACTGCTCAGAATGACGAGATGCATGAACCTGGGTTATTGCAATATTTCAATGAGAATCCTATTAAGTTACACATTCAACATAAAGCTTCCTATGACATCATTTTCGGCGGGGGCATCACTCGCTTTGCAAATGAGGTATACGCTTCTGAAAGGTTTAAGAAAATTATCTATGATCTTAAGTCCGATTATGACTGGATTATCGCTATTAATTGCGCATCGCCACTCAGTGCAGAAGCGGAAACCCTTTTAAAGCAGTTTTCAAAAGCTATCATTACGATCAATGATGAATCCCTTCAAGAGTTGCGATTAGGCGTATTTCAACTTTCAATTCCGAAATCTTTTGTGATTATTGTTGATTAAACTAATGATCTGCCTAAATTGATTCGAAAATCGGGATATCTAAAGCTGAGCATGCCTGTGGCATGCAGTTAGCTTGTAATTTTTTTGTGAAGATATTTTAATTGGTTTACATTGAATGGCCTTTTTTTTTTACTTCCAAAGCCGCTAACCAAGTTACTCCTGTAAAAGTTCTGATGTTTCAGTTAATTGACTTTCATATATTATAACGACTTTTTGAAGCTTCTTGCATAAGTCCTTGGAATCTGGCTCATTTTGAAAGATATTTTCAATATAAGAAAAATTTAAAGGACTTAAAATATATAATATAAATGGATGTGTACGAATTGTATCTACAATGCTCGCTAAAACTCGTAATCTAAGCTCCTTTAAAGTGCAAATTTCTGTATAATCCCTTGCAGAAGTGTTTTCAACAGATAGTATTTTATGAATATTTTCTTGTAATATTTCTAATATTGCACTTTTGTCAGCGCCACATTCTAATAATAAGGAAATTATATCGGAATTTCTTGTTGTTGAATGTGTAGAATTTAAAATTGCTTTATTAATTTCATTAGTTAAAAATTTTTTTATATTACAAAATAATTCTAGTAAATTTTTAACATCATTAGCGCTTTTTACCTTAATATCTTTACCGCCTTTTAAAATTGACCGAGGATGTCTTATTCTAAAATAACCATGTTTAAAAAGCCTCCTTATAGATTCTTGGTGATTAAGGGCTATAGCTTGGGTTAGTGGCGTAGCATTATAAAAATTAGTGGCGCTTTCATTTGCATTACATCTAAGGAGAGATCTCAATAAAAAATGATAATCATTTTTCACTGCAATATGTAAAGGCGTTTCTCCGGCTGCATCCACAGTATTAATATCAGCCCTTAGCTTTAATAAAGCTAATATGTGAAGTCGGTTACCCGCCTCGGATTGTTTTAATAATTCTACATTATAAAGAGAACTGTCAAGATTTTCGATAAGAAAAGAGGATTTGTTTTTCTCCCACGAATCTTTTTCCGCAAGATCAGTGTCAGGCACAATATCAATAACAGTGATTTTGTGTTTAGATAAATCTTTAGATAAAGGTAATGGTTCTTGAGGATCATTAAAAAAATTTTTTGATATAGAAGGGGCGGATAATATGTTAATATTTTTATAACTATTTGAATACGAGCTATTAAAAGATAGATAGGGTTGATTTATTGGATCGAAAGGTAAGCGATTTGTATTAATTGTCATTTTGCCTCATTTTAAAAAATTAAATAATTTAGGTTTTTATTATGAATATATTGCTTTTTTAAATCAATTACTTTTCGGAGAATATGAATTTATATTTAATAAGCAATAATTTTAATCTATGAGTGGTAAACTTGTCATTCCAATTAAGGCCGCAACTTCGTAAAAAGATGGCTTTTCTTTGAGGATAAACTTTGCTAAAAAAGTTGCAATTAATAGAGATGAGTTTAAAATCGGAAAGACGATTAATGGCTTATTAAGTTCGATTGAAAAAACAAAAGTTACATAAGCTAATATCATCATGGCTGCGCGCATAAATATGCTGACAATTAATCTAAAAGAAATTTTTTGATAAATTAAGCCAGGGCGTGTTTGTAGCACACATATCAATGCTGGCACTAGAGAAAAAATACTTCGCCATATCAGCATACCAATAGATAAGATCCAGCCTTCTTTTAATGACAATATTACAGTATTATTTTGTTTTGCGACCATTGTGAATAATATTTGAAGACTGATACTCATTATTAAAAAAAGAGATCTCGGATGCCAAAGAAAATCGATATCCTTCATTCCAACAAAAAGCAAGGCAAGGGCACAAAAACCAATTAAATAAGTTGTCGGTTTTAAAACATGTGCATTCAAATCGCTTTGCCAAAAAAAATAAGTAAGACAAAAGCAAATGGCAGGAGTGATTATCAGATCTGCCACTTTTGCCGTGACCAGTACTTCTCGGACACTCGAATGCTTGAAAGATAAGCTGAATGCATAGGAAACAAGATGCATCACGACTGCACTAATAAAGCAGTAGGGTTGTAGAATGACAGATATTATTTCATTAAAAGAACAGAAGTAGGTTGAGATTAAACACCCAATAAGTAGTGCACTTGTAACATTAAAACAGTTTTGTAAATGTATATTTAGTTTTTTAATTCCAAGCATATGCCGATCTACGATGTTGAGCAGGCTGCGGGTAAAGACGCAACTTAACGGTAGCAGAGTTTCTATCAAAAGAGAGCTCAAAGGGGTATCCATTTTTTGTAATTGACTTATTAAAGATACAAAGTATATAACATGTACCCCTATAAATAGAAAACTTAAATTAATAAAGATATGAATTATTTATTACATAATACTTCTTCGAATTCCATTTATTCGCCTCAAGATATCTTCAATCAAGCAAACGTCAGTGCTAAAATTTGCCTATTTTGTCATCCGAATACTGGAATGAAAATTCATTCAACAAAAAATTTCTGTCTTCTCCGAGTGAATTTCCCGGTTGCACCGGGCCATTTGATGATAAGCTCTAAAGTTCACTATGGTTCTTTAGGAGAGCTTGATCCCGGACTAATTCAGGAGCTTAATGAATTTAAAGATGCTATTGCTGATTGGTTTAAAGATCAATATGGTGATGTATTATTTTACGAGCATGGAC
>JACDGH010000269.1 GCA_013815395.1 Parachlamydiaceae bacterium | reverse complement strand
ATTTCAATCAAACTGGAATCCAATACGCTCAGCTTGAAGCCGTAGCTCAATCCATAGAAAATGAATTGTTGGAAAGGCATCGTTTAACAATCATGAAGGCCCAAGAAGAGTTTGTGGATATGATAAAATCTGTGGAGTTGGCCGAAAAACAGATGCGGGCATTGCGACAGCAAATTGAAAATGCCGGCGATATTAATATGACCTCGATTGAAGAATGCGATAAGCATAAGGAAAGGTATCAATTTCTAAATCAACAAATGGATGATTTGAATCTTTCTAAGCAGGAATTGCTTTCTATAATCACGGAATTGGATGGGGAAAGTCGAAAACTCTTTAAAACCACATTTGATCAAATATGTTTAAATTTCAAAAAGAATTTTAAAATTCTCTTTAACGGTGGCGAAGCCGATCTTCAATTTACTGAAAGTGGCGATGTTTTAGAAGCTGGCATCGAAATTATAGCAAAACCTCCTGGTAAGCAGATGCGCTCTATCTCTCTGCTTTCAGGAGGAGAGAAATGCTTAACAGCCATGGCTTTATTATTTGCAGTATTTGAAGTGAAACCTGCTCCTTTTTGCATTTTAGATGAAATTGATGCCCCGCTTGATGATGCTAATGTTTTGCGTTTTGTCAATATCGTTAAAGAATTTGTAGATCATTGCCAATTCATCATTATTACACACAACAAGCGCACCATGGCTATTGCCGATGTAATTTTTGGCGTTTCCATGGAAGAAAAAGGGGTTTCTAAGCTATTAAGTATGGACTTTTCAAATGAAAAAGAATCCGCGCATCAACCTGTATTAGTATAACAGTGGGAGTTCAAAATGATTATTGGCGTACCTAAAGAAATAAAAGTTCATGAATATCGCGTAGGTGCAACTCCTGAAATGGTTAGGATGTTAGTAGGGCACAGGCATCATGTTATAGTTGAGACTAAAGCCGGCGCCTCGATTGGGTTTTCAGACGAAGACTACGAAAAAGCCGGCGCGCGCATAGTGAATAGCGCAGTAGAAGTCTATAAATCCGAAATGATTTTAAAAGTGAAAGAACCTCAGGAAAGTGAATTTAGCCTTATGCATGAGGGGCAGTTGTTATTTTGCTTTTTCCATTTAGCGCCGGATCCCATCCAAACAAAACATCTTATTGATAAAAAAGTAATTGCTATTGCCTATGAGACCGTTACCGATAAGAATGGTCGCTTACCTCTCCTCAGGCCAATGAGTGAAATTGCCGGCCGCATTTCCATACAAGTAGGCGCAACCTATTTGCAGCTAAATCATGGAGGGAAAGGGATTTTACTTGGCGGTGTGCCAGGAGTGCCTCCGGCCCGAGTTGTCGTTATTGGAGGAGGGCTGGCTGGTACAGAAGCTGCGCGGATGGCCATGGGACTGGGTGCTAACGTCATTATTTTGGATAGAGATTTGGACCGCTTAAGGGAATTGGATCTATTATTTGGGCCTCAACTAAGCACAGTATATTCCACATCTTCATCTATAGAAGAAGCTGTAGTCCATGCTGATCTTGTTATTGGTTCGGTGTTGCTTCCTGGAAAAACAGCTCCCAAATTAGTTACAAAAGAGATGATTAAAAAGATGTCGCCCGGATCAGTCGTTATTGATATAGCCATCGATCAAGGGGGATGTTTTGAGACATCAAGACCAACTACTCATACAAATCCAATTTATGTAGTGGATGAGGTTATACATTATTGCGTGACAAATATGCCTGGAGCTTGTGCAAGGACATCAACCTTGGCTTTAACGCATGCTACAATGAATTATGTGCTAGCTCTAGCAAATAAAGGCTTTGTAAAAGCTCTTCGAGAAGATCGTGGTTTAAAAGAAGGTTTAAATCTTTTTAAAGGACATGTGACGAATGAATCGGTAGCACATGATTTAGGTTATCCTTGCATGTCTACTGATTTTGCTTTGGCTCATTTTGAAGAAACATAGGAAATAGATGCGATATATAATTGGTATAGACCTTGGTACGACAAACTCATGTGTCTCTTATGTAGACACACAAGATCCTAGGGCAACAATCCAGTCCTTTAAGATCCCTCAATTGGTCATTGAGGGATCTTTCGAACATTTGCCAACATTGCCCTCGGCATGTTATTTAGCTGCGCCTCAAGAATTCCCCAAGGGAGCTTTAAATTTACCTTGGGATCATCATCTTAATTTTTTTGTCGGTAAGTTTGCCTTGCAACAGGGTGCAAAAATACCTACGCGGCTAGTTCAATCCGCCAAAAGTTGGCTTTGCCATAGCGCTGCTAATCGTCGCGATAAAATTCTTCCATTAGAATCCGATAATGAGGAAATGCGGATTAGTCCGGTGGAGGCTACGGCACGCTACTTGAAACATATTCGCGAGGCCTGGAACCATAATATGGCACGTGGCGACGTGGAAAGCGAATTTGAAGGGCAAGAGATTATATTGACAGTACCAGCATCATTTGATGAGATTGCCAGGTCACTTACTGTTGAAGCTGCTCGATTGGCTGGATTTGACAAGATGAATTTGTTAGAGGAGCCGCAAGCCGCTTTTTATAGTTGGATTTCTCAGCATGAAAAAGATTGGGAAAAACACCTTTCGGCAGGTTCGACTGTATTGGTGTGCGATGTTGGAGGTGGAACTACCGATTTTAGTTTAATAGAAGTAGTGGTAAAAGAGGGCGCATTAACATTTCAACGTATGGCAGTTGGAGATCATTTGCTTCTTGGTGGCGATAATATGGATGCGGCTATTGCACATCGCCTAGAAATTCTATTGGAAGAAGAAAAGCACGTGTTGAGTCGAATTCAAAGATTACGCCTAAGGCATGAAGCCCGAAATGCCAAAGAGGCTTTGCTTAAAGAGAATAAAGGCGATGCCGAGCACGAACTTTATCGGGTGCTTTTACAAGGCAGTGGCTCAAACGTTATTCAAGGGGCATTATCAGTAACATTACATGCTGCCGAAGTGCGCAAATCTTTGATTGAAGGCTTTTTAGGCGGGTATTCTTGGGCAGAAGCCTTGCAATTAAAGAAAACCGCAGGATTTCGTTCGATGGGATTGCCCTACGCCGATGAACCTTCCATCACCAAACACCTAGCTCATTTTCTTTCATCTAATGCAGGGGATGATCATCAGCCTAAAAAGCCGGATTTTGTGCTATTCAATGGCGGGGCGATGAAACCCCCCTTATTTCAACAAGCTATTATTGACAATTTAAAAGCATGGTTTGGAAAAGAGGTGTCTGTGCTCCCATCTTATAACCTTGACTTAGCCGTTGCGCGCGGCGCAGCTTACTATGGAAAGGTGCGCCAAGGGATGGGTGTGCGCATTGGCGGTGGCATGGCACGCGGGTACTATTTATTATTGGACACCAAGGATGAACAGGGCCTAGTTGTTTCAAAGGCAATGACGTTGCTTCCAAGGGGAAGTGAAGATGGATCCTCATTTGAACCGGAAACCACCTTTCAGCTTAAGCCAAATACCCCGGTAGTTTTTCAAATAGCCACTTCGCATGTGCGTTTACACGATCTAGCCGGCGATCTTATCGATGTCGATCCTAAAGAAATGCAGATGCTTCCTCCCATTCAAACAG
>JACDGH010000023.1:12636-17028 GCA_013815395.1 Parachlamydiaceae bacterium | reverse complement strand
GTCTGTGTATGTGATGCCAAATTTCTTTTCCTGTGGTTGGATTGATTGCTCGAGGTTGTTGTCGGTGTCCAATGAGTCGCTTTTCCATTGGTAAAAAACAGGTAGCACAATCTTGGATAGTACTTAAATTATCATTAATGCAATCCATATAAATCCTTATTTTAGTTATTTATTTAAATATAATATCGTATTAGAAATAAGATAACATTAAGATTTTGTGAATATATAGTTAATTTTTTTTAGGGGAATGCATGGGGAGACTAATGGTCAGCCCAGCCTATGCACAGAAGGTCTTTAAGCATTATGGCAATGATAGCATTAAAAAGGTAAAGGAGGATCCTTACCAATTATCTAGAGATATTCATGGTTTTGGGTTTAAATCTGCTGATAAGATCGCTCAGTTAAAGATGCCCCAAGTCACATTGACGCTGGAATTGAATATGCTCTTTTGAACTGTTCTGACAATGGTCATGTCTGCTGTCCAATCGTCGAATTTCTTAAAATTGCCCAAGAAATGCTTGAGATCAGTCAAGAATTGATTGAAAGTCGATTTTCGACACTGACTGAAGAGACTCGCGTTGAAATCGGAGAGATGGTCTTTGAATGCACAATAACCCGTTTCATTTGGCACAAAAAAGCTATTTTGCATAATATTAAATATTAAAAATTTGCCATTTTGCAATTAAATTTACAACAAGGTAGCAAGGGCGTCTGGACAGGAACAAAATAGGAACAAGGTTTAGTGAATAATTTTATTTATAAACCAGCTTAATTGACCAACCTCGGGCCGCCCCCAATTCTTCACAAAATCCAAATAATTGATATAATTCAATACGTAATCTTAGCCTTATTCAATTTGTTCAATGCCTCGTGTCCCATTTGTATAAGCATCACGCCTTGCTTTTCAGAAATCAAGCGCCAAAAATTAGAAAATACTAAAAGAATTCTTTTTATTTAAGTATCCAATCAAGTTCGCAATGTCATTTTATGTCCTAATTTATCGTTACAGAGACTGCACTGTTTATCGCAATTCAGATTTAGTGTGAAAAGGCTGTATCCAGTAATATGAAAAAGTAGTTTTTATTTTTTTGTTACTAAACTAATATCAATGTATATTTAAATGTTAATATTTATAATTAATCAATAGATTGTGCTATAATAAAGATTACATATTAATAAGCTTGGCTACAAAATTAAATTTTCATTTATTTACTTATAAAATTTTTTATAAAAAATTTTGGGAGGTAATAATAGCAAGTGGCTTTGAGTCTTTAAATAATAAGATATTTGAATTAAATTCATTTATAATTAGATCTGATGATGATCTAATTAATTACGATAAAAAGGTAAATGACTTATCTAGTTTTGTTAACCGTTTTCTAGATAGTTCAATGGATGAATTTTTTATTGCTAAAAAAGAAAATATTTTTAAAATGAGAAATATAAAATTCAGATTATCTGGTTTAGACAAAAAAGTTTTGCGTTTTAATCCAACTAGCAAAGATGCTGTTAAATCTAAGAGTCATTCAATAGAAATTATTGAAAAAAATAGTAAATTATTAGATCAAGCAATCATTACAGGAAAGCATGAATTTTCCCCTTTAAAAAGAAGAGATGATACCGAGTTTTACCTATCTTACGCGTCGTTTACTAAAGCGAAAGATATCTGGAGAAAATCTTTATTTGCCGAAAGAATGAATTGGGTCGATTGCACGAAAGACGCTAAAAAACATCCCGAATGGCCAGTTTTTAATGAGGCAATGGCAAAGCATATTAAGACGCCCGAAATAATAGAAGAAATGTGGAATTTAACTATCCATGGAATTGAAAAACAACTTCAGCTTAATAAAGCAGACAAAAAAAAAGATCCGAATCCAGAATTTGAAAAATTAGCTGAATTACTTAATATACATGGATTGTTATCGCCAAAGCCAGGAGAACCATTTGCGCTTTGGAGTGGAGGCTTTGATTTAAGCCTGCATGCCCAATCTCATAATTTTACTACACTTGAAAAGACTACAGCCGGCCAGATTTTTGATGCCTTATCGCTTTACCCAGCTTGGGGACCTTTAGGCCCTTTATGGAATAAATTATCAAGTCAATTTGCAAAAAATGCGGGTTCCGATGTTCATGTATTTTTTCGAGTTCAAGATCCTTTAAGTGTGCTAGAGAGACAAGAGCTTGCTACAATTTCTACTAGTCCTGTCGTTAAAAATATAATTTTTCATCCTATGATAAATAAGGGAGATAGCTTAAACGAGTTAAATGTACAAGAAATACCAATTAATTCAAAAAATCCGAAGAAAGACGCAAGAATTTTTTTAAAAGATGTTCTTGTACAAATTAGTCAAAGAGCTATTAAAAACATGGATCCGGATATAGTGGCATTATATAAAAAAAATCTTAAAGCCATTGAAAAAATGAAATTAGATTAACGCAAATTCTTGTCAAATAGATCTACTGCATAACATATTAATATTTAATTTAGTCACCATCCTGTTTTTTTTGGTTCAAACTCCAGTTGTAAATCAAAGGCGTTATCGATAAGATTGTCTTTTTCAAGTTACAAGATTTTTTATGGATGAAATTTTCGGCTACATCGAGCGGATTACTTTTCAAAATCCGGAGAATGGATACACTGTAGCCCAACTCAAAGAGGGTAAAAACAAAGAGCTGACTTGTGTGGTCGGCTCAATGCCCGCTTTACAGCCTGGTGAAACTGTGCGCTGCCAGGGCACTTGGAAACAGCATCTTGTCTTTGGCCGTCAATTTGTCATTGAAAAATATAAGTCTGAAGCTCCTGCAGATATTGTAGGCATTCGCAAGTATCTAAGCTCTGGTTTAGTCAAAGGGATCGGTGCTAAATATGCCGGACGTATCGTCGATGCTTTCGGCGAAAACACTTTAAATATTATCGACCAACATCCTGAACGGCTCCTGGAAGTAGAAGGTCTTGGCAAGAAACGCGTGGAAAATATCCATGCCTGTTGGGCTCAACAAAAATCTATTCGCGATGTAATGATCTTTTTGCAATCAAATGGGGTCAGCCCAGCCTATGCACAGAAGGTCTTCAAGCATTATGGCAATGATAGCATTAAAAAGGTAAAGGAAAATCCTTATCAATTATCTAGAGACATTCATGGTATTGGGTTTAAATCTGCTGATAAGATCGCTCAGGCCATGGGAATGGCTAAAGATGCCCCAGGTCGCATTGACGCGGGCATTGAATATGCCCTTTTGAACTGCTCTGACGATGGTCATGTCTGCTGTCCAATCGTCGAATTTCTTAAAATTGCCCAAGAAATGCTTGAGATCAGTCAAGAATTGATTGAAAGTCGATTTTCGACACTGACTGAAGAGAATCGCGTTGAAATCGGAGAGATGGTCTTTGAAGGCACAATGACCCGTTTCATTTGGCACAAACGACTGTTCTTATCGGAAGTGGGCATCAGTCGGCAACTCTCACGATTACGTCGCTCCTCATGTGAATTGAGAAAAATTGATACTCAAAAAGCTCTTGATTGGGTGCAAACACTTCTCGATATCAAGCTTGCCCCTAATCAACAAAAAGCAATTTCTCAAGCCCTCACTGAAAAAGTACAAATCATCACGGGTGGACCAGGCACAGGCAAAAGCACGATCACAAAAGCGATTTTAACAATTACCGAGAAGTTGACGGACAAGATCCTGCTAGCAGCACCTACCGGCAGAGCAGCAAAGCGAATGTCAGAGATTACTGGCAAAAAAGCTAAAACATTGCATAGTCTTTTAGAATTTGATTTCAAAACATTCAAATTTAAAAAGGGGTTGGACTCCCCTCTTGATTGTGATCTGATCATCGTTGACGAAGCGAGTATGATCGACACTGCCTTAATGTACAGCATCCTAAAAGCCATTCCTAGTCACGCAAGGGTAATTTTCGTTGGGGATATTAATCAGCTCCCTAGCGTCGGCCCGGGGAATGTCCTTAAAGACATGATAGATTCTCGCTGCTTGCCTGTGACTATTCTCACCGAAATTTTTAGACAAGCTGCTGGTTCCCGCATTATTACCAATGCGCACCGGATTAATAGCGGCACTTTCCCAGATGTTAGCAACTTGAACGATAGCGACTTCTTTTTCATGAATGTCGAATCCCCTGAAGATGTTTTGAAAAACATCGTGGCGCTTGTCAGCCAAAGGCTTCCCAAAAAATACGGATTCGATCCTTTTAATGATATTCAAGTGTTGGCACCCATGAAACGAGGTATTATTGGAACTGAAAATTTAAATATTGTTTTACAACAGCATTTGAATCCTAAAGATAATGCTCTGATGTGGTCCGGGAAAAGATTTCTTCCTGGTGATAAAGTCATGCAAATTCGCAACGACCACAAGCGAGAAGTTTATAAT
>JACDGH010000023.1:0-12626 GCA_013815395.1 Parachlamydiaceae bacterium | reverse complement strand
CCGTTGAAGAGCAAGTAATCGTCGTAATTGACGAACGAGAAGTGATTTATGAATATTCCGATTTGGATGAACTTGTACTTGCATATGCAGCTTCCGTGCATAAATTCCAAGGAAGTGAATGTCCTTGCGTTGTTATGCCAATTCATACTACCCACTTTAAGCTGCTACACCGCAATCTATTATATACAGGTGTAACTCGGGGCAAAAAATTGGTTGTTTTAGTTGGTACAAAAAAAGCTATTTTTTTGGCAGTAAAAAATGATGAAGTTAAACGTCGCTACACAGGCCTTTGCCAAGCTTTATCCGGAGCTTTTTCAACTAATGTGACGCATGCTTTATGATGTTAGGTAAAATGAAGCTAATTCTTCGCCTACCACCGCCTCAAAACTACCTTTACAGCATTCTTATAGCGTTGCTTTTAGGTTTCTTCTTTTGGCAGTTTCAATCAACACAACCTTCTACCACGCACACCTTAGATCTTAGCGGCGAGGTGCCGGCCTTATTTGCCAATCAAACTAATGACGACTTAACCGCTTCTTTTGCTTCAGGCATCGCCAGTGCCAAAGAATCTGTGCTCTTAATTGTGTACACATTGACAGATCCCACTATAATTAAAGCCTTAAAGAAGAAAAGTGAGGAGGGCGTAAATGTACGTGTGATTACTGATGCCATGGAATCCCCCTATGTAACTTCCAAACTAGGCTCTTCTGTTTTTATGAACAGACGTTTTAGCAAAGGTCGCATGCACCAAAAAATTCTTGTCATTGACGGAAAAGTGAGTTGGATTGGTTCTGCAAATATGACTTCGGAATCTTTGCGCATGCATGGTAATTTAGTGAATGTGATCAAAAGTGCTCCTTTAGCTGAACGTTTAGAAGCTAAAGCCTTAACGATGGATATGAAGGCAAAGGACTCATATTTTCTGCATGAAGAGTTTACCATAGGTGGGCAATTAGTTGAATTGTGGTTTTTACCGGATGACCACATGGCAGTGCAGTGCGTTAAAGATCTTATCCACTCAGCTAAAGAGAATGTGCGCATTGCTATGTTCACTTGGACAAGAATGGATTTTGCTCATGCTGCCATAGAGGCTGCAAATCGGGGGGTTAACGTAGAAGTTGTTATCGATGGTAACCAAGGCAAGGGGGTAAGTTCTCGAATCGTAGAACTGTTAAGAAACAGCAAAGTTAAAGTCTCTCTGAGTCGCGGAAAACCTTTATTGCATCATAAATTTTTATATGTTGATCAGTCAATGCTTGTCAATGGATCTGCAAATTGGACCCACGATGCTTTTAATAAAAACGATGAATGCTTCCTCATCATCCATAATCTTACACAACTTCAACAGCACCAAATGGATGCTTTATGGAAAGTGATCAGTAAAGAGTCTATCCAAGTGAAAAAAAAGGAAGTGATTGAATGAAAATTGCACTTATTGGCTATGGGAAAATGGGCAAAATGGTGGAAATGGCTGCAAAATCAAAAGGGTATTCCATAACAGCCATAATTGATCCTCATCTAGAAAATAATATTATAACAAAAGATTCTGTGAACACCGCCGATGTTTGCATTGATTTTACTAACCCTTCTTCCGCCCTCGATAATATTAAAGCATTAGCCTCTCTTGGCAAAAACATTGTGATGGGTACGACTGGTTGGTATAATGATATTGACGGTGTTAAAAGAATTGTCGAACAGGCAAATATCGGCTTCCTATACTCTCCAAATTTTTCTATAGGTGTGGCCTTATTTCTAGAAATTGTTTCTCAAGCTGCAGCTTTAATTTCCCCTTTTGATGCTTACGATGTGGGTGGATATGAAATCCATCACAGCCAAAAAGCTGATTTTCCTTCCGGTACAGCTAAAGCGATTAGTCAGCGTCTCCTTTCCAATATTCCTCGAAAAAAAGAGGTGATCTATCAAATCAATCATAAAATTTTACCGGATCAAATTCATTTTACATGCCTGCGAAACGGCTCAACACCTGGCACTCATTCCGTGAGCTTCGACTCCCCTGCTGATACAATTACCCTCACTCATACAGCTCGCAGTCGAGAAGGCTTTGCATTAGGCGCCATTCAAGCAGCGGAATGGTTAAATGGCAAAAAAGGTTTTTTTACTTTAGATGACATGCTTCTATAAAATGATATTAATAATAATGGAGAAAAAATGATTCCCCTCAAAGGTGTTTATACGGCTTTAATAACTCCTTTTGACAAAGAAGGAAATCTAGATGAGGAAGGCTTGCGCCAGCTCATCCGCCATCAAATCGATAATCAGATCGACGGGGTCGTTCTCTTAGGAAGCACCGGTGAATCACCAACAGTAACAAAAGAAGAACAAAAGCGAATCATTTTAACTGGTCGGGAAGAGACTTCAAACAAAACCTTATTTATGATCGGCACTGGCAGCTATTCAACAGCTCAAACAATTGAAAACTCTGTTCTTGCGCAAAAACTTGGAGCGGACTGCGCTTTAGTTGTCACACCCTATTATAACAAACCCACTCAAGAGGGGCTTTATCAACATTTTAAAGCTTTAGCAAAAGCTGTTGATCTTCCCATTGTAATCTATAATCCTCCTCATCGCACCGGACAAAACCTACTAACAGAAACCCTTAAAAGGCTTTTGGATATCCCTACAATTATAGGCATTAAAGAGAGCACTGGCAATATTACTCAGATGAGCGAAGTTGTTGAGGTTGTGCGGGAGTGGCGTCCTGAATTTAACGTGTTAACTGGCGACGACGCCCTAACATTATCCATGATGGCTCTAGGAGGGTGTGGTGTTATTTCTGTCGTTAGCAACCTTATTCCAGCCAAAATTAAAGAATTGTATTTAGCAGCTGCGAACGGTGACTTTGCCTTGGCCAGAGATTTGCATTATCGGTTGATGCCCCTATTTAAAGCGGCCTTTATTGAGACTAATCCCATCCCCATTAAAGCTGCAATGAATTTATGTGGATTTCCAGCTGGAGAATGTCGACTCCCTTTATGTGCATTAAGTGTAGAAAACATGTCAGAACTACAATTAACATTATCCTCAAATTTATATTTTGATGTATTTAATAGAATGACCAAGCAACATTAAGATTGAGTGCATAATCAAACTTATTTTGTTTGCCGAATAAATTTTGATTTATTGGGAAGGAAACACCAAATTGTAAAAGAAATCTTTTTGATGAAAGCCAAATTGAGGGCGTTATGTAAATGACATTCCCACCAATGTTATTATCTAAGGTTTTGCCTACCCTGGTTTTTTTATTGTATTGCCCATCAACCTCGATTAACCAAGCATAAATCCAGCCTATTGGACTTGGAAAGTTCTTACCAAAACCCATCTGATAAAGAAATTGATCCCCCGCTTTATAACCATGCGTTGAAGTAGTCAATACTGCAGCATATGATGTGAACGCAAGCCAATCCACCCAAGTGCGATAATAAGTTCCCCCTAAAAATAAACTAGGAGCATCAAAGCCTGTTGGAGGATTTTTCTTAATTGAACCTGTTGGAACGGTAATATTTGCTACGATTGTTGCCTGATCAATGTAATAGGAGGTCTGCTTATTATAAAAAGCATATTCAATTTGTATAAAAAAATCCTCTAAACCACTAGATTTTGCATGCCCATCCTTCAGTGAGGGAGTAAAGGGAACATCAAAAGATATTGAAAAATTATCAGTAACCCCAAATAAAACATTGGGAATAATATCTATTGTCATTTTCTTTGGTCCTTCGAAATCATCTGCAAATAAATACAATTGAACTTCGCCTTTATCAATTATATTTCCACCGAATCCAAAGAGAGCAGCAGGTTGCTGGGAGGTAGGCAAAGAAAAATTGCCTATTTTAGGAGGGGTTTCGGTGAAGTCTTTTTCTTCACTTGAAGAAGAATCTTTTTCATCTTTAGGAGATGTTTCTTTATCTTCTTTAAAAGGGGGATATTTTTCTTCTTTAAGATGAGTTTCTTTTTTTCCTTCGTCGGCCTTTACTCGAGTTTTTGTGGATACTTTGTTAATCTCCAATTCACTTTCGAGCTTGGTGTTGGGTATCCAATCGCTCAATTCTCCTTGCAATAAGGAATTAACGAAGATAATCATTAAGAAAAAAAACAGATATTTTTGCATGGCGTAAGAAATATCATTAAATTTATTACCATGCAATAAAATATGTTTTTCGGAAAAATTTAGATTACGCCATCATAAGAATATTATCATCAATACGGTCTTTATCTGCCAAAAAAGATTCACCAAGGTAGCCTGGGCATCTCGCGCAGCTTTCAAAAGATCTTTTGTTAATGATTGGCACATAATTTGCATTTCTAATAATAAGTAAGCTAGAGATTTGACAATTTAAAAGAGTTTAGTTAAAATTAAATTATATAATTAATTAACACTACTTTGAAATTAAACCAGGTTGTGATTTTCACAACAAAGGAGGAAAGTATGGTTAAGGAAGCAAAACAGCGGCGTGATGAGAAGAAAAAACCGCAGATGACCCTTAAAGAACGTAGAGCGAAAAAGCATGAGAAAAAAGCCCAAAGAGATCAACATCATATTGAAGATCATGTTGAAGACTTTGAGCTATAATTAAAGATAGAGCAAGAAGGCAGAACTTAAAGTTCAAAACTAGAAGATGATTCTTCATGCAAAGATGATTCTTCGATGCATTGAACATTAAATTGCTAGATAATTAGAGGCCATAGGCATTCGCCTCAAACTTCTAAATTCTAGCTCTGCTTTTCTTGCTTTTTTTTGTTTTCTGGTTGCGGAAGTTAGATCACTTTCTTATAATATTGCATGCTATACATCATTATACTCAAATGAGTGATAGCACGCGGGCAGGAATTGTATTTTGACTGCGTCAAAGCTCGACTTTTTATATGATCTTTAAAATCCACTTATTATTACTAGTTATTAGTCCTAAAAGGACTCAAGGGAAAGAAAAATTATGACACAGCGTATTCTTGCTTCGGAATTGTTAAAACATATTGATCAACCAGTAAAATTGAGAGGCTGGCTTAACAACATTCGTCCATTTGGTAAAATCAATTTTCTAATTTTGCGAGACCGCACAGGATTTGCACAGATTGTTATCGATGACAAAGAGGAATTTCGCAAAGTGTCTCATTTGCAACCTGGCTCAATTCTCACTATTACGGGAAAAGCAGTAGCTTCTTCACAAGCAGGATTGGGAGTGGAAATAGTTGCTCCTCAGATTTTGATTGAATCATCAGTAAATGAACCACCACCTGTGGATTATTTTAAACCTGAAATTCAATCTGATCTAGATTTTATCCTTGATCATCGTCCCATTTCACTCCGGAACCGTCGCATTCAAGCCTCCTTTAAAATTCAGGCGGCAATAGCACATGCTTATCGCTTGTTTATGTATGATACAGTAAAAGCAACAGAATATTTTGCTCCGAATCTGATTGCGGCTTCTTCTGAGGGGGGATCAGAATTTTTCACAGTAGATTATTTTGGTTACACAGCCACTTTAGCCCAAAGTAGTCAGCTCTATAAACAGATGATGGTTGGAGTAAATGAACGCGTTTTTGCCCTTATGCCTTTTTTCCGAGCGGAAAATTCCAATACGGCACGTCATTTGACTGAAGGTAAGCAAATGGAATTCGAAATTGGCTTTTTCGATCACTGGCATGAAATTTTAGATATTCAAGAAAATTGCCTGAAATTTATTATTAAATATTTACATGCAAACTATGCTGCAGAAATTGCTACGCTTGGTGGAGACATCGTTAAAGCACCGGAATCTGTGCCATTCCCTAGAATCCCTTTTGCAGAGGCGCAAGAATTGTATTTCCAACGCACCGGTATTGATGAAAGGCACGAACCCGATTTAAGCCCGGCTGCAGAAAGAGAGCTTTGCAAATATGCCAACGAAACATTTGGCACGGATTTAGTGTTTGTTACAGACTGGAAAACGAGCAAGCGCCCCTTCTATGCCTACCCAAATGACGAAAATCCTGAAATATCTAATACTTTTGACTTACTTTGTGGCGGCACAGAAATCACCTCTGGCGGACAGCGTAGACACACGTATATGTCTATGCTAGAAGGTATAAAACTCAAAGGAATGGATTCTTCCAACTTTGAGGATTATCTAAGCATTTTTAAATATGGAATGCCTCCACATGGTGGCTTTGGAATGGGCTTAGAACGCCTCACTATGACAATATTGAAACAAAAAAACATTCGCGAAGCGTCACTTTTTCCTTCTGACCCAAAACGGATTGCCGGCAATCGCATTAAAGCCCGCATCTTCTTTGGTGCCGAAAATATTCGCAATGAGATTATCCGTCTGATCAAACATCATGACATGGAATTTCAACATCTCACGCATGAAGCCACGCCCACTTCTGAGGATTCTGCACGCGTCCGCAAAACGTCTCCTGAAGAGGGAATAAAATCTTTGATTCTACGCGGAAAAAACAGCAAGAAGAATTATCAAGTAAATATCCCATCCCATCTAAAATTGGATATGAAAGCTGTGTCGGAAGCATTAGGTGAAAAATGTGATTTTGAAAGTCCAGAAATCATCAAAGAGCGCTACGGCATAATCGTTGGCGGAGTGCCCCCTTTTGGACCACTTCTTAACCTTGAAACATTTTTCGATGAACAAGTGAGCCAAAATGCTCAGGCTGCTTTTAACTGTGGTATGCAAACAGAATCAATTGTCATGCAAAGTAAAGATCTTATTCAATTGATTCAACCAAAAATAGGCCGCTTTGCAAAAGCATAGGTAACTTGGACTAATCAGACTTTATTCACCTTTACAGGGAAATTAATAAATCAGTCCTATTGACTTTCCTCTGTGTTCTCTATGAGTTCTGTGGTAGATTTTTTTTCATACCACTAATTTCAAAGAGAACACAGAATGGTATTTAATAAACAAAAGCTTTCTCTTTAAAGGGGAACCAGGCCACACATTCTCCCATAATTGCATACAAAAAACTTATAATGAAATCTTTAAATACAATTCTCTTTTTTTGCATAACCCTTACTTCCCATTTAGTTGCTAATCAAGATGATTCTTGGGCGCAAAAAACTCTGCAGCAAATGTCGCAGGATGAAAAAATCGGTCAACTTTTTATGATTGCCGGTTACATTGATCCCGATTTTGCAAATCGCGAAGTGGGAAATTCACAAATTATGCATGAAATAGATCGTTATATCACGGAATATTATGTAGGCGGAATTGCTTATGTGGGGCCTAGTGAATTTGCCAAGCAAGTTGCCCTTACAAATCATTATCAAAAGATTAGCAAATATCCAATCCTTATTGCTCAAGATTTTGAATGGGGACTTTCTATGCGCATCAAAGAGGGGATGAATTTTCCTAAAAATATCACTCTTGGAGCCATGCAGGATAATCGCTTGATTTATGAAATGGGTAAAGAAATAGGAAGGCAGGCTAAATTAATTGGTGTTCATATGAACTTAAGCCCTGTGCTTGATGTCAATATAGAACCAGAAAATATCGTCATTAATGTTCGTTCCTTTGGAAGTTCACCTGAGCTAGTTGCTGAAAAAGGAATTGCTATGATTCAAGGATTGCAAGATGCAGGGATCATTGCCTCGGCCAAGCATTTTCCTGGCCTAGGGGATATCTCAATCGACCCGCATCTGGATTTGCCTATAAATCCACACGCAAAAAAAAGATTACAGGATGTTGAACTTTATCCATTCGCCCAAGCTATTAAAGCAGGCGTATTGTCTATTCAAACGGAACATTTACTAGTTCCTGCACTAGATGATTCTAAAACCCCTGCAAGCCTATCGCCTAGGATTGTGAATGAATTATTGAAAAATGAATTGGGGTTTAAAGGACTTGTTGTTAGCGGAGCTCTGCGCATGAAGGCTTTAACGAATTATATATCAGAAGAGGAGATTATTCTTAAAGCCTTTCTTGCGGGAAGCGATATGCTTTTAATGCCTCAAGATTTTCCTAAAGCCCATCAAACCCTAAAAATAGCTTTATCTGAAGGGAAAATTACTGAAAAAGATATAAATGCACGCGTATTAAAAATTTTGGAGATGAAAGAAAGAGTAAAGCTAGATCGTCACACTACTACACCCCTACCGACTGTTGAAGAGCTTAATTCTACATATACAAAAGATTTAAAGAAAAATCTGTATCAAAATAGTGTAACTTTAATAAGAGATCATCAAAATCTTCTTTCTTCTTTAGCTCGTGCTAAAAAAGATACTATTGCTTACATTCAGCTAGGAGACGCGCCTGCATCTAATGACTTTTGCAAGAAATTGAGTACGTGCTTTACATTGGATTCTTTTATTTTTCCTTTAGAACAGGATAAGGAAAAAGAAGAGCAAAGATTACTTCAGCAAATAAGCAGATATCCCATCATTGTACTAGCTGTTTATCCAGCCGATCCTCGGCGGATTGCTGAGCTTAGATTGCTAAATGAAAAAAAACAAAAAGAAGAGCTAAAACATTTTCGCGTTCATGGGATATCCAAATCTCAAATAGAATTAATAAAAACACTGCAAAATTACCAAGGAAAAATCATCGTTACCTATTTGGGCAACCCTTTTGGTCTACATTTTTTTGACGACTATTCTACTGTTATTATGGCTTATGAACTGGATCCCGATGCCCAAGAGGCTGCTGCAAATATTTTATGTCCAAACTGATTAATGGGGATGTAAACTAAGCCACAACATGCGAGTGCTTAAACCAATAATCAATAAGCCTACGACGAATAATAAAACTTTTACCGGGATATGCTTGCATAGCCATGCCCCAATAGGTGCAGCAACAGCGCCTCCAGCTGCTAATGCAGCGACTATTGGCCAACCAATGAAAGTATGCGAAAAAAAGAATGCAATTGTAACCGTAACTGAAATAAAAAATTCGGAAGCATTGACACTACCAATAGTCATGCGCGCATTTTGTCCCCTGGCAAGAAGTGTAGAAGTGATAATAGGTCCCCACCCACCCCCGCCAACAGCATCCATAAATCCTCCTATAAAACCTAACGGAGCAAGATGGTGTGTTACTGTCACAGGTGGAAACACAGTGAAAGCTTTGCTAATAATAACTATTCCCATAACCAACAAATAAATAGCCATAAACGGTTTTATTATGTCAGCATCAATATTCGTGATTAGTAACACACCTAATATTGCTCCGATCACTCCTGGAAATAATAATCTAAAAAAAAAGGTTTTATTAACATTACCTAATCGATGATGTGCAATTGCTGAAAAGCCTGTTGTAATACATTCTGCAGCATGCGTAATTGCCGTTGCTGAAATAGGTGGAACGCCAAAATTTAGCAAGAAGGTGGTTGTTGTTAGCCCATATGCCATCCCCAGTGCCCCATCAATTATCTGCGCAATGAAACCAATAGTAAAAAAAATTAAAAAATCTTCCATTCATCATTCCATATTTGATCTATCTAACTGCATAAAAAAGAATATGCTTTTAAATTGCAATACTAAAGAAACTTTGTTAAACAAGAAAAATGCGTATAGGTATAACAAACATAGGATTCTCTATGAAAGATTACGAAAAACTTGGGGTATTTTATCTTGGTAAGATATTTGGCCAAAAAAAACAAGACGTCACCGATCCCCTTCTTTTGGACTCTAAAGATCTAACTACTCATGCAGTTTGTGTAGGAATGACGGGCAGCGGAAAAACTGGTTTAGGTATTGCTTTGCTTGAAGAAGCGGCTATAGACAAAATTCCCGCCATCATCATCGATCCTAAAGGGGATCTTGGAAACCTTCTCCTCACTTTCCCTAGTTTATCCGCTAATGATTTCCGACCATGGGTCGACGCTTCTGAAGCGGAACGAAATGGGGAAACTCTGGATGCCTACGCAGAAACCATATCAAAAAAATGGAAAGAGGGTCTTGCTAAATGGGATGAGCCGCAAGAACGCATTCAAAAGCTGCGTGATTCAGTAGATATTGTCATTTATACCCCTGCAAGCAACGCCGGTATTCCTCTATCCGTTCTAAGCTCGTTTGCTGCGCCTTCAAAAGAAACCATTCAAGATACCACAGCCTTGAGAGATCGCGTCTTGTCAGTCACTTCAAGCCTCCTTGGTTTAATTGGGATTGTTGCAGATCCTATTAAAAGTCGCGAACATATCCTTATTTCAACGCTGTTCAACCAAGCATGGAGCAAGGGCAAAGATATTGATCTTCGCAATTTAATCCAACAAGTTCAAAAACCCGCTTTCGATAAGATTGGGGCTTTAGATCTCGATACTTTTTTCCCCACTAAAGAACGCATGAAGCTTGCTATTAGTCTCAATAATCTTCTGGCATCACCCGGCTTTCAGGCATGGATGGAGGGAGATCCTTTAGATATAGATCAACTCTTGTATAATAAAGACGGTAAACCAAAACTATCTATTATCTCCATCGCGCATTTATCCGACTCAGAAAGAATGTTTTTCGTAACACTTTTACTGAACGAAATGTTGAGTTGGATGCGCAAACAGCCAGGTACTTCAAGTCTGCGTGCTTTATTTTATATGGATGAAATCTTTGGTTACTTTCCTCCCACAGCAATGCCTCCCTCAAAAGGTCCCATGATGAGCCTTTTGAAACAGGCTCGTGCTTTTGGTTTAGGTATTGTGTTAGTCACCCAAAATCCTGTAGATTTGGACTATAAAGGGCTCTCTAATTGTGGGATTTGGTTCATAGGTAAATTGCAAACCGAACGTGATAAAGCCCGCGTACTTGAAGGACTTAATGCCGCCTCTAATGGTGAGCTTGACACAAAATCACTTAACAAATTAATTGCTCTTACAGGAAATAGAATTTTCTTAATGCGCTCAATCTATTTAAAAGAACCTGTGCTTTTTGAAACGCGGTGGACGCTTTCATATTTACGCGGTCCATTAACTCTTACTCAAATTTCTAAGCTCTCTGAAAAATTTGAATCGCCCAAGCAAGATACAGCTCAAGAACTTCAAGATACACCTCAAAAACAACCAAAATCAGCAAGTGATAAAGCCATTGTGCCTGCCAAAATTCAGGAATACTTTATCTCGCGCGCCAATGTCACTAACCCTACATATAAACCGCTTGTCGCAGGTATTGCAAAGCTTCATTTTGTGGATGCGACTACCAAAACAGACATTTGGGATGATGTTTGTATTGTTGCAGGTTTAAATACCGATGGACAATCGATCAACTGGGATGCGGGTGAGAATGTTCCTGAAATAAAAAGTCATTTTGAAACAACACCTCTTCCAAATAGCAGTTTTAAAGATCTCCCCTCGTTTCTAATGCAGGAAAAAAATTATGCGGCCTCTGGAAAATTGTTGTCAACATGGCTATATCAAAATCAATCGCGATCTCTTTTTAAATATCAGGATTTAGGGTTAACCTCAAAAACTGCAGAAAGTGAAGAGGATTTTCGAACGCGTGTTTCTTTGGCCCTCAGGGAAAATCGCGATCAAGCAGTTAATAAGCTTCGGGAAAAGTATGGACAAAAGATTAATACCTTAAAAGAAAAGTTGCAACGCTCTCAAAGCAAAGTAGCTCAAAAGCAATCAGAATCAACCTGGCAGAAAGCCGAGGCCTTTATTACGGCTGGTTCAACCATTTTGGGGGCTATTTTGGGAAAAGGTGTGACCAAGGGGACAATTTCTCAAGCAGGCACTTCCATGCGACGCATAGGCAAGATTGGCAAAGACAATCAAGATGCCGAACAAGCTGAAGAAGATTCCACCTCTGTGCAAGAACAACTGAATGCTGTTCAAAATCAATTGAATCAGGAAATCGATTTAGTTCCAAAGAGTATCGACCCAAGCAGTATTAAACTTGAGGAAGTAAAGATCAAGCCAAGAAAATCTGATATTTCTGTAGAAAACATTTTCTTAATTTGGTGGCCAATTTAGAATATGAGAGATGAAAGGCTAGGGTCGATAAGAACGATAGGAACGATATAAGGGAATAAAGGACCAAAAGGACGAAAGGACATAAGGAGGTGATTGCAAAAGAAAATGACTTCCTTATATCTTAAGCCGCTTTTATACGTTTTAGAGGCTAAGGGAAACGCAGAGGCGGAGAGGAACGCTGAGATGCAGAGAGCTAACCCCTTAGCCTTCAGTGATTTCATCAGCACTTAAAATTATCAAATCTCTAAAGGTGCCTTACATCCTTCTCAGCGTCTCAGCGTTCCTCCCCGCCTCTGCGTTTCCACTTTGCCACTAAAACGCATATAAGCGGCGTAATAAACAAGCCAGTTATTTATTTTTGCAATTACCTCTTTAAGGTAAAGTAAAAAAAGTATTTACACTTAATTGTTAATATACTGAAAATTCGCAACTGGAGAAACACTCATATTTATCGAAGATTATTAGAGCCGCACATCCAGTGCTGACAGGAAATAGAAGGCCAAGGATTGTATGCCTTTGGCGAAGCCTTTGGAGTACGCCGGCTCCTGCCGCGCTTTTTAATTCAGGAGGTCCTTTGAAACGGAATACAATCATTTCAAAATAAAGATTTTTAGATATTGTCCTCTTATACCATATCCTAGTACGTTATTTCATTTAAATTGTCCGTTTTGGCTGCATCAAAGTCTCGAGGTTGTAACAAAAAAAAATGGGTCCATATGACT
>JACDGH010000022.1 GCA_013815395.1 Parachlamydiaceae bacterium | reverse complement strand
GACCAAGACCGGCCACCTTAAGAAGCTGTTGTCTACCTTTAAAGGAACCATTTATTTCTCGATGCTTGACAATTTTAACAGCCATTGAAGGTCCTATTCCTGCCACATAAGCAAGCAGCGAAGCACTTGCCGTATTAAGCTCAACACCAACATGGTTCACACAGCTTTCGATGACTTCACTTAATTTATCTTGCAAAAGAGGCTGATAGACATCATGTTGATACTGGCCGACACCGATAGACTTGGGATCGATTTTAACGAGCTCCGCTAGAGGGTCTTGCAATCTACGTGCAATTGAAATTGCCCCTCGAATCGTAAGGTCCAAGTCGGGGAATTCCTCACGAGCCACATCAGAAGCACTATACACACTTGCACCTGATTCATTAACTGATATGACTGTAATATTTGCTAAATTTGCAGAAGTTAAAACTTTACGAACAAACTGTTCAGTTTCTCTGCCCCCAGTGCCATTCCCTACAGCAATGGCATGCGGATGGAATTTAGCTATAAGCTGCAATAGATCCTGCTCCGCCCTATCAAAACCCCGCTCTCCTTGACCAGGAAAAATCGTCACGGTATGTAAAAATTTACCCGTATTATCAACAACGGCGCATTTGCAACCTGTGCGCAGGCCTGGATCTATCCCTATCACGACGTATGTCCCTAAAGGAGGACTTAAAAGTAAATTTTTCAAGTTTGATGCAAAAATATCTACAGCTGCACGATCGGACTGCATTTTCAATTCTACCCGCAAGTCTGTTTCTACACTTGGAAAAATTAAACGTTTGCAAGCATCTACAATACTTTTCTCTAGCTGCTCAGCATATAAAGAAGCTTTATTCACCCCGGATTTATTGCGAATTTCCCCTAAAACCATTTCCGGTTCTATTTCAATATGAAATTGCAGCACTTCTTCCCGTTCCCCCCGGCGGATAGCCAGATAGCGATGAGAAGGGATTGAAGCCGTTTTTTCTCGATAGTTATAGTATTGCTCAAATTTAGTTGGGACAGCATCTTTCCCATCTATCACTTTTGAAACCACAATGCCTTCCGATTTAAAGACATCGCGTACGATTGCTCGAATTTCAGCATTTTCAGATAACATTTCAGCCACAATATCACGCGCACCCGCCAAAGCCTCATCTACATCTGATACGCCTTTTGCTGGATCTATGAATGCCTTAGCATCTTCCTGCGGATTTTTTTGTTTGGACTGCTCCATGATCAGCAAAGCAAGCGGCTCCAGCCCCTTCTCGCGGGCGATCATTGCACGTGTTCGCCGTTTAGGCTTGTAAGGCAAATACAAATCTTCAAGTATAGTTTTTGATAAACAATTAGAAATTTTACTTTGCAAATCGGGGATCATCTTACCTTGAGACACAATTGACGAAATCACCGTTTTCTTGCGATCTTCCAATTCAGTGATATATGCTAACTTTTCCTGAATATTTCTTATCTCCACCTCGTCTAAATTATCGGTAACCTCTTTTCGATAGCGAGCAATAAAAGGTATAGTATTGCCTTCTTCTAGCAAAGCCACCACGGAAGCTACACTTTTAGCAGGTAGATTTAATTCATTAGTAATAAATGGAATAGGGTCAAATTTTTGCGCAGTCATCGGATCTCCTCGTTAACTTGACTTTGTACAATTTTGATGTTTTAAGCTCGTGGATGATTTGAAAGCTAATGCATTTTAAACCGCGCGCTCAAAACATCAAAACTACACGCAGAAAAAAACACAAAAAAGAAATTGATAAGAATGCGCAATTTTCACAAGATTTTCTTTCTAAAACGACTCTAGAACGTTATACCATCCCTATCACCTGCTATTGTAGCAATTTTGTCCCCATTTTCGATACTCTTTTCTTACAGCTCATCACTATGACCTAAATGCATATTTAAAACATATGTAGTGTCTCGAATGGAAATTGTCGTAAGAGTTGTAAAGGGAATTAAGTAGCTAGTATTAATGGTTTTGTTAAAAACTTGATCAAAAACCTCTTTTAAAGTTTTATAAGCCGTAAGATCAGTAGAAAGTGCTATCTCTCCTTTAATGGTCAATTCTTCAATAATCTTGCTTTTTAAAGTGTCTTCAAAGAGTTCGCATTGTGCACGACTAGCTAGTTCACCCCTGTAGAGTGAAGAATAGATGCCTTTCTTGCGTAATTCTTTGCGACCACTGTCTTCCAAATCAAGGAAAGTAGCATAAATTTTGCTGACAAAGGAGGCTATCCTTTCTAAAGACTCCTCTTTGTTTTCCACCGTGAAAGGAACAAGGTCCTCAAAAGCAACTGGAAAATCCTTGAATTTCATTTCGTAGTCAATTTGAAGAGGAATCTCTACAAGCTGAGGTAGAAAATCTTCCCCATAGGACATTTTTTTTAAACAAACTATAGGAAACTGATTGTTCCTATTAAGCGTAGAAGCCTTTTTATGATTTAAATTTCTAGAAGTCGTTCCTGATCTAGAGTCAATTGTAAAACCAGTTTCTTCAGTATAATTGGGCAAGTCACATTCAGAAACAATCTGCATAGGAATTTCACATTCTCCTAACCATCTTTTAATAAACACGACAGTTGACTTAGATATCTCATTTACGCCGCTCATTAGGTGAATTTGAATCGGATTGACCCTGGGCTCCTTTGCCATCTCGGTATATGTTCTGACAAAGAAATCTTTGTAAAATTCGACATCCTTGGGGAATATAAAGCTAGCAATGAACGCTATTTTGTTTGTTGAATCAAATCCACCCATAGTTACTACAAGTGGGTGGGTCATATTAGCAATAATGGGTAACTTTTCATAAGCTGATGTAAATCCTGCTTCCCCCAATTTAACTAACCCAATTTTTTTTATATGTAAATTGCTATTTCTGTTTTGCTTGTGATATAAATTATTCGGCTGCTGGTAAAAAAATTGATCAAATTGAGCCCCTCCTTCAGTTGTTGATGTGATGGGATTAATTGCCATAATTTTCCTTGAATTGTGAATAAAACTTGTTGTGAATATAGTAACTATAAATATGATAGAGGCATTTAACGGAAAAAAGAAGCAGTTGCTGCTCTTTAAATTCATTCTAAGGAAATTAGTACTTAAGCTTCGTTTTCTGAACAACTATAAAAGAAAATTACATTTTAAGCTACAAATCATTTACCACCAAGGGGGAGCTATAATGCCTTGATTAATAATTGTTACGCCCTGCAAAATGCTAAAAGCAAGATTCTAAATTAATCAATTTGATAAGTCAAAACGTGCCACTGCCCATCTTGAAGAAATAAAGTCACAAGTTCATGCCCATCAGATTTTGTTGCAAAAGATGTTTTATAAACCATGACCATATAATTGCCAGCGGGTAAGTTTTTAGGATTGATGGCACTGCGAATATCAACCACCTCACGTTTTTTTACTCCACCCAAGGGTTTGCGTGTCTTCGTAAGAATTTTTTCCCATTCATCTTTTTTGACTGTATTTCGTGTAATAGAAGACATCTCTTCCCAGCTCTTACTATAATCGCCTTTATCAACGACATTGAGCCAAGCATTAGTGGTAATTTCTCCAGCTTGAAGTTGTCCTTCCATTTCTGGTGAAAGTACAGGTTTAGCAGAAGCTGTTGTTGGCACGCTTGTTGTAACCACCTCCGCTTGTAAAGCCAGGAAGGGCCCCATTGCTGCTAAGAAGAAAATAGAAAGTTTTTTCATAGATATACCTTATTTTAACGGTGTAAGCTAAAGAATTGCCCATTAATAGATTAATAGATTTTTGGTGCATACTTTGTCAACCTACACTTTTTCTCAATACGGCTAAATCGATTTAAAACGATTTAATGCTTGCTCAAAATGCTTGTTGAATTTATAAGTCACCTTACGCAAAACACTCGACACAGAAAACTCAAAGGACATCTTATGCGATTTAATGGGATTATTACTGTTTTTTATGCATTACTTGTAATGACCGGGGGGATGATTGGATTTATTAAAGCAGATAGTGTCCCTTCCTTAATCATGGGTATTACCTTTGCCCTAGGATTACTTTTAAGCGCCGTAGCAATGGTTAAAGGATACAAAAAGGGATTTTATGCCACTCTACTATTAGCGGCAATTCTTCTGGGATTTTTTGCCTATCGCTATACAATCTCCCACCAAATGATGCCGGCAGGATTTATGTCTATTCTTAGCATTGCGATCATTATCACTCTTTTTTGGGGTAGACGATCCGAAAAAAACCATCAAAGCAAATAAAGTAATAAATTAATCACAATTCATTGCGATCATTTCGACATTGTTATTGCATTATACAATTACATGTTGCTAATATCTTCGATACACCATTAACCCGAGTTGCAGCTTGGGTTAATTCGCGGCTATACTTATAAAATCCTAAAAATTGGCGGTTTAGCAAAGTCCTCATGTTCAAATCCAATTCTTCAAGCACACGAAGTCAATTTTTAGGACTTTTAACTAACCGCTGGGCCTTAACCTGTTGTTTAATTCTTATTTTTCAACAGATTCTGGAAGCATCGTCTACTTTTTGGCTTGTCATGTTAATGGCAAGCATAACTAAGGGAGAGAACTTTTTCCCTTTTCTAATGCTCTATCTAGCAGCATTAGTCATACCCTATATCCCCTGGTGCTGGGCGTTCGTCTTAAAAATTACATGGAAACAAGAAGCCCAACGTTCTCTTACCAATGCCTTCATAGCTTCAAATAAAAACAATATTGGCGAATGGAGCAATAAGGGATTAAAAGAACAAAAGCTCTCTGTACTAACTTCGGAAGGCCCTGCAACTATTCATGCATTCATTGATTATGTGTGGGATGTTACTTACTATTTTTCTAGCCTGACTCTCAATATTTTAGCTTTGTCCCTTGTTGTTGAACCCTTATTTGCTGTGGTTTACGCATTTAGCATTGTCCTGGTTGTCATTGTTATGAAGCTTAAGCGTCGCACTCAGCGACAATTGACTCTAAAAGCAATGACTGCCAGGATAGATCTATGCCAATCACTATTAGCGGCCTGGGATAATGTCCTTTTAGGAAACGATTACAATTTTAAATTATGGGATGAGAAAAACACCTTGCGACTCAACCGTTGTTTACAGCGAAATGTTGATTTAGAGCGCTTTGATCAATTTCTAGCAATCTTTGTTTCGTTAATGACTTCGCTTCCCTGTTTAGGTGTAGTCATCTATTTTGTCCTAAAAAACAGAAATGATTTAGTTCTTCTTTCTTCTTTTGTTGTCATTCTCCCGATTTTATTTCAAATTTTATCTTATACTTATTTAACGCTTTCATTGGCTTTTAGATGGACAATGCATCGCAGTAAATTAACAACTATATATAAGACAATTCAAGGATCGAAAGAAACTCATGCTTCGTTAGAACGCAAAGTAAAATGGGGTAAAATGATGTTTACCAATTCTTTTGTAGACCCTCACGAAACAGCAACCCTAGACTCCTCTATTTCTTTAGCTTACCCCGAACCAATCAATTCACATCAAGATCTTTTAAAGCAAACTTATCGTTCTGGACGAGTTACTATCCGCGGAGAAAATGGATGTGGTAAATCTACAGCATTAATGTTGATCAAAAATGCTCTGGAAAAAAGAGCCTTCTTTCTTCCCACTCACAATCAACTCAGTTTTAATTCAGAGACTAATAAATATTCGACTGGGGAATCACTTAAAAATCGACTTCTAGAAATTCTTGATAAGGTTGAAGCAGATATTCTTTTATTAGATGAATGGGATGCCAATCTCGACAAAGAAAATCAAGAACGGTTATCTGAACTCATTGATGAACTTTCAGAAAAGAAATGCGTCATCGAAGTACGCCATCGCTAGAGAAAAAAGCTCTTGACAAGAAGCAATTTGAATCCCAAGATAAAGTTTAAGTAAAAACTTTAACTTGGATACTCTTTGTGAAATTCTACTCCTCTACAAATTGGAACATCCAAGGCTATTTTAAATTAACCAATTGGTTATTTTTCCTTTCAACTATAACCTTTATCACCGGTTTTGCTCTTACAATTATTTCCTGGCTACGCCTGTGCTCGAGCACCTGCATTGAAGGCCATAATTATCGGATTTACGGCTTTGCTTTTGAAACATTGGGTTTTGTTTTTTTTCCGATACTTTTAGCTATGCATTTGTTTTCATACAAATTTCCTATTTTAGCTACGCTAGTAGGGTGGTTTATTTGCGCGGCCCTTGGTTCAGAAATCATGTTTATCTATGTACAAAAATATAAGATTGGATCGTGGTGCCCAGTTTGTCTTTCAATTGCAGGCACATTGATCATTGCAGGCATGATCTATTTTTACGGTTATTACACTAACTTCAAAAATTCACTCATCAGAGAAAATAAAGGGGAAATTATGAACGGCATCTATAAAGGTATTTCAGGACTTTGCTTTTTTGTTATCGGCTTCGTCTTTGCTTTTAGCGGTATAGGCAAATACAGTAAATTACAAGCCATGGAAAATGACATTAAAAACCAAATTGTTTTTGGTAATCTTAATAGTCCTATAGAAGTTTACATATTTACAGACTGGGCCTGCGGTGGTTGTAGAGCAATAGAACCCACACTAGAAGCAATGGCACCTAAAATTATGAAAAAAGCTAAAGTGACATTTGTCGATCAAGAAGTCCATCCCGTTACATTGAATTTTATTCCCTTCAATCTTTCATTTATGATTAATAATAAATCAAAATATTTTGAACTTAGACGTGCCCTGACAAAATTGGCTATGCAAACTAGTGAGCCTACAGATGCTCAAGTAGCGGCGCTTGCTAAAAATCACGGCACACAATACAAGCAACTTAATAACGCTGATGTTCAAGTGGGCACGAAATATTTTGAAAAACTTGTAGAACAACTTAAAGTTGAAGGAACTCCTTCAGTAGTTATCATCAGCAGAAACGACAAAAAAGGCAAAAAATTAATGGGTCCTGAAGAGATTACAGAAGCTAATATTATGAGGGCCATTAATTCTTTTTAAAGAATGAATGGGAGTGAAGTGATAAGAATAGGATGCCCTTGGCGAAGCCCCTGGAGCGCGTCGGCTCTGCCGCGCCCTTCAATTTAGGAGGTCCATTGAAGCGGAATACAATGTTTCGAAATAATTTTTTTTAACTTTTACCCTTTAACTGGGAGCTCAAGAAGATTTCCTGAATTGAAGGGCGCGGCAGAGCCGACGCACTCCAGGGGCCACTCCAGGGTCTTCCCCAAACGTAATTTATTTACTTCCTGCTATTGAAGGCCGCTTCTAGCTAACTATCAGACAATCGCTCCCACTCAGCCATAGCTATTTGCAAATCAGCTTCGAATGATGTCTTTTTCTGAAGGGTTTTCTGTTGATCAACATCGGATGTTTTTTTAAAATAGCCTTCACTGCAGAGCAAAGTATTGATTTCCAGAAGAGCTTTTTCAAGCCTGTGACATTTTTCTTCAGCAGCAGCAATTTTTCTTTCAAGTTGTTCTTTCTCACGCTGTATTTTTTTATTATCGCGTTCGTTTTGCTTAGAAGATTCACTTGAAGAATTTTGAGCCTTTTCAGCCGCACCACCAGCATTGCGCATTGCTTTTGAAGCATTGAGCAAATCGACGCTGCGCTTTTCCATATACTCTTCGTAACTGCATTTAAAATCTAATAATCCATCATGCGACATTTCAATAATTCGAGTGGCCAATCTACTTATGAAATAGCGGTTGTGGCTAACAATTAATATAGTGCCAGCATAATTCTCCAAGGCATGTAAAAGTGAATCTATTGATTCCATATCAAGGTGGTTTGTGGGTTCATCAAAGATAAGCACGTTCTGCTTGATAAGCATCATTTTTGCCAAAATCAAACGAGCTGTTTCGCCCCCACTCAACACCTTAACAGGCTTGTGAACATCATCACCCGAAAAGAGAACAAGGGCCAAAATACCACGTAATTTTTCCTGGCTAGCACTTGTATCCTGCTGACCCATCCAATCTAGTAATGTGATACTCCCCGATGCTTCACGAGCATGATCCTGAGGAAAATACGCTGTGTGTGAACCAAAGCCCCAAGTAAAAGAGCCTTCATCAGCAGCAGCATAATTAGTTAATATCTCCAAAAGGGTAGATTTCCCGATTCCATTGACTCCAAGAAATGCAATGCGCTCGCCGCGTTCAACTTCAAATTCAACATTTTTTAAAACTCGTTTATCGCCATAACTTTTCCCTAACCCTTTTAATGAAAGGGTAGTTGATCCGGAGTTGCGGCAGATATCAAAACGCAGTTTAGGGTATTTACGTGAACTTGGAGCTAAGCTATTGTCATCCATCGAATCTTCAAGCTTTTCAACTTGCTTCATTTTAGATGCTGCTTGCCGTGCTTTTGATGCTGTGGCTTTAAAGCGGTCCACAAAATCCATTAATTCTTCTTTGCGCTTATCTTGCTTCGCTAAAAGATTTTCTTTGAGAAGTTTTTGCTCTTCCTTAGCAAGCAGGAACGCATCGTAATTCCCTTTATAAGTTTTGATTGTCCCATAATCGAGATCGACAATGTAATCACTCACACTATTTAGAAATTCCTTATCATGCGAACTTAATAGCAATGTGCCTGAAAAGTCTTTCAAGTAACCCTCAAGCCATCGAATAGAATAGATATCCAAGTGGTTAGTGGGCTCATCGAGCAGCATAATATCGGGATGACTAAATAGTAATTGGGCTAAAAGGACTCTTAGTTTGTACCCTCCTGACAAGGATTTCAATAGCAATTCATGTCTAAGAGTAGCTATGCCAAGACCTTCCAACAACTGTGCAGCTTCGCTTTCAGCGACATAACCATGCTCTTCTTCGATAACTTTTTCGTACTTTGCCAGTTCATCACAATCACTTTCAGTAAATTCGTCTTTTAGGAACAAGGCTTCTTTGGCTTGCATAGCCTTCCATAGTTTAGGTCTGCCCATTAAAACAACATCTCGGATGGCCACGTTTTCATAGATATAGTGGTCCTGCTTCAGCGCGCCGACTTTAATATTGTTGGGAGTGGCAACATCCCCGGCTTCAGGTGTCACATCGCCAATAAGAATTTTAATCAGGGTAGACTTGCCAGAGCCGTTCGGCCCTACCAATCCATAGTGCACTCTTGGAAGCAGTTGCAAATTAGCCTGCTTAAATAAAATTTTTCCACCGAAACGCATTGCTAAATTAGAAGCCGAAATCATAATTATGTCTTTGGATTAGTTTAATTGTTTAAGCCATTAGCAAAAGTCAAGCTGGATAGTTTTGCCTAGGCATAGTGGATACAAATATAATAGATTACATCATAAAATTCAAGAAAAATAATTTACATTATTGTAATGTAGATTGATAAAAGACTTCCAAGAAGCATAAAGTAATATCGCACTATAAATAAATTTTAATTACATGCACCTTGAGAAAATTTATAAAACCATTTGTTTAATGTTTTTTTTCTTCAATAGGTTCATTTTTTTTAGGTGTATCATTTAGCATATTAAAAACTAAATTAGGGGTTTCTAGGAAACTTTGAATATTTCTGTATACCTTTAATTCTTCTGCGGTGAAACGCCAACTCGAAACTCCCATTACCAGAGAAACGCAGAGACGGGGAGAAACGTGGAGGCGCCGAGAACTAAAGTTAGTTATCTGTAATTTATTGGCGAGAAGATTTAAAAAATTAATAGATTACTTACAAATTCAAATTAAATAGATCTCCTAATTTTATCGCTCCTTCTTTAACTATATTTTATTGTATTTACTAATTTATTTCTCAGCGTCTCCGCGTTTCTCACCGCCTCTGCGTTTCCCCTTAGCCTCTAAAACGTATAGAAGCGGGACGAAATGGACAGGCCGTATAGAGTCATTACGAAATGTTCATCGACTTATCCAATCCGTTAAAATTAGCCATCAAGTCCATTTTCTGAGTAAACCTTTTAATTTCACCTCCATCCCCATCAATAATAAAATCACAATATCACATGACAAAATTACAGGAATTACAACAAAGTCATTCTTTATAGTTCTTGGAAATTATGCCGACGTCGGCATAATTTCCAAGAACCTTATTTGTTTAATTTTGTTTAATTTTAGAAAAATATTTAAATCAAAGCAAATTAAAAAATACTGAGGAAAGTCTCTGGAATTTTAAGTAAATGAGTCATTTTAACTCTTCAACAAAGATAACTTTCGGTCAATTGATGGCTATAGCAACATCAAACTCATCTCAATTCTCATAATGGAAAACTCTGAAGTTAGAGTAAGGCTCATAAAGAGGAGCTACTAAAGCACCGGTGACAAAAGAAGTCGCTGTAACACATAAAATAGAACAACGGAGCAGCCCAGGAAAACGAATATTTCCCATTGTAAAAATCTCACTGTTTTTTTGTTTTTTTCAAGTTGTAATAGCGCGTAAATTCTCATAATTTGACACGTGTAAACCCAGGACATAAGCCATAGGAGAATCAAAACCTCCATGGCTAAAAGTAAGTAATCAAACATAAAACACCATAATTTTATGGGCCTAAACATATTCTTTTCTTAACATCTAATAACTCAGAAATTTATACCTAAAAAATCTTGTAAAAACAGTAAATACATTTTCATCCATACTAATAATAATCCGTACACATTTCAAAAAATTATGCTTATTTTTAATAACTATGTGAGTCGAGCTTGACCTTTCCCCTAAAGATCCAATAAATGCCGAACGTATAAGAAAGAACCATTGGTATGCCAATTACAGCTATTAGCAAAAGAATTTCTAACGTCTTTAAAGATGAGGATGAATTAAAAATTGTCAGGCTCAAATTTTCAGGATCATTGAACGCCCTTACAACATTAGGATAAGTACCAACGGCATAGAGGACCATTAACAAAATAATGTTTAGGCAAGAAGAAATAAAAGCCCAGCCATCCCTACCTCGCTGCACTTCTCGAGGGATATTTGCAATGACAAGCATATTTGCAATGGCGATCAAAAAGAATATCGGCCGATTCTTTATAATTTCTATCATATGCGGCATATAAATCAACGTAGCCATTGTCACAGTAGCATAAGAAATAATATAAAAAATAATCGACGGACTCACCCAAGCACGCATTTTCTCATGCAATTCCCCTTCGGTTTTCATTAGTGTGTATATTGTTCCGTGCATAAAAAAAACTGCAACTGCCAGAACCCCAACCATAAAAACATACGGATCTATCAAATCGAAAAATGTCCCGATAAATTCCTTGTTTTCATCTAGTGGGATGCCTCTAATCAAATTTCCCATAGTAACTCCCAAAGCCAAGGCTATGACTAAACTGGCAAAACTAAAAAGGATGTCCCATGTCCACCTCCACCAAGCCATTGGCCGTTTGCTCCGCACTTCTATAGCCACCGCGCGAAAGATCAATCCAGTAAGCAAAATCATGATGGGTACATAAAATGCCGAACAAAGTGTCGCGTAAACATCTGGGAACCCCGCAAATAAAGCTCCCCCTGCCGTAACCAGCCACACCTCATTGCCATCCCAAACTGGGCCGATCGAATTTAACATCGTCCGGCGCTCCTCATCTTTTTTCGAAAAGAGATGCAACATGCCTACGCCCAAGTCAAAGCCGTCTAAAATGACATATCCTGTCACTAGAATGACAAAAGCAGTAAACCAAATAAACTGTATTTCAGTTTCTAGGTTCATTATTTAGCTCCTTAACATAAGTATGTAACTGCTGATAAACTTCTGTTGGTTTAGAATCAGTTGGCCCATGCTTAAATTTCTCATTTAAAAGATATAGAAAAACTAAAAATAAGAATATGTATAAAATTGTGAACATGATCAACGAGCCCAGCACCTGATTGGCAGTCACTGCTTTGGAAAGTCCATCGGAAATGCGCAATAAATGATGAACGATCCATGGGTAACGTCCCATTTCGGCCGAAACCCAACCGGCTTGATTAGCTATCTGCGGAAAAATTACAGAAGTGACGAGCATTCTTAATGTCCATTTATTGGAAAACAAAGTCCCTTTACGCCACATATATGCGGCAACTATTGACAAACCGAACATTAGCATCCACATAAGGATCATCAATCGATAGGTTTGAAATATAAAAGCGACTTTAGGCCAATCTTTAGGAGGAATTTGGTCCAATCCTTTAACTTCAGCATTGAAATCATTAAAGCTCATGAAGCTCAGTAATTTAGGAATACTCACGCTGTAGTCAACCCGCTTTTCTTTGGTGTTGACCACGCCAAAAAGGATTAAAGGAGCCCCTTTTTGGGTTTCAAAAACGGCCTCTAGAGCCGCTAATTTTGCAGGCTGATGCTCTGCCACAATTTTACCTGAACGATCGCCAGAAAACACCTGAAGAACACAAGATAAAAGGGCTACAATTAATCCGATCTTCATCGATTTCTTAGCAAAATCAATATGCTGTTTCTTAAGTAGATAATATGCTGAGGCACTTATAACTAAGAAGGCTCCTGATAACCAGGCTCCGATAATAGAGTGAGCTAATCGATCCATTGAAGAAGGATTGAAAACCATTTCCCAAAAGGCAACGATCTCGGCACGAGCTTGCATGCCCTCACCTACGATATGAAAGCCAGCGGGAGTTTGCATCCATGAATTGGCAACTATGATCCAGATGGCACTAAAGTGTGCACCTAAACAAACCATTAAAGTGGCAAAAAAATGCATTTTGGGTCCGACTCTATCCCAGCCAAATAAAAGCAAAGCCAAAAATCCGGATTCTAAAAAAAAGGCAAAAACACCTTCTGCAGCAAGGGCGCTCCCAAACACATCGCCAACATAGCGTGAATAGGTGGCCCAATTTGTGCCGAATTCGAATTCCATAACAATGCCCGTAGCTACACCAAGCGCGAAAGTTAAGGCAAAAACTTTTGTCCAAAACTTAGCCATCTGCAGATACATAGGATTTTTCGTCCATAAGTAAATACTCTCAATCACAACAAGAATAAGACCCAAGCCTATGCTTAATTGAGGATAGATGTAGTGGAACATGATTGTTAGGGCAAATTGCAGTCGCGCGAGAATTTCAACGTCCATTTAGACAACCTTATTGATACGATATGTAGAAGCGAGTGAAATGTAGCTTATCACTCTTATTTTGCGCCACAAATTATTTTTATAAAAAAGACATTTTAGCCGATCTGAGCATGCCGAACCTAAGTCAAAGACCACCAAGTAAAGCTTACCTTAAAACAATAAACATTTCGCAATGGCTCTATTCGGCCTGTCCATTTCGTCCTGCTTATATACGCTTTAGAGGCTAAAGGGGAAACGCAGAAGCAGTGAGAAACGCGGAGACGCTGAGAAATGGAGTTAAGTATAAGTAATTAATAGGGCGCAGAGGGTGCTGAAAAACAGCCTTGTTCCACTTCTCAGGGAAATAATTTTAATATATTTAATAAATTAGTTCTCAGCGTCTCCGCGTTTCTCCCCGCCTCTGCGTTTCCCCCTTAGCCTCTAAAACGTATAAAAGCGGACGAATTGGGTAGGCCGTATAGAGCCATTGCTAAATCTCCATCGTTTTATTCATACTGTCCATTCGGTCTCATCCAAACCATACATTTAATGACACCCTGTTTTTGGCTCAATTGTTTGGCTCAACTTGCCGAGAAATATTAATTGTAATACAATGCTCAAAAGCGAAAAGATAAATTTAACCAATCTGAGAAATATGTCTAAAACTAAAATCATGGGCATTATTAATGTCACACCCGATTCCTTTTATAATAAAAGTCGCTATATAACTTTGAATGAGGCTGTAGATATTGCTCTTAAAATGAAGGAAGACGGCGCCGATATTTTAGATATTGGGGGTGAGTCGAGCCGTCCTGGGGCTGCCATAGTCAGTGAAGATGAAGAATTGAAACGAGTCATTCCTGTCATTGAAGCTATTTCTCAAGTGGTAGATCTTCCCATTTCTATCGACACAACAAAGCCGAATGTTGCTCGAGCAGCTATAAAAGCAGGCGCAACATTGCTTAATGACATCACTGGCTTTGATAATCAGGAAATGATCGACTTAGCTCGCGAATTTAATTTAGATATTTGTGTCATGCATATGCAAGGTAAACCGCAAACAATGCAGAAAAACCCTCTTTATGCCGAAGGAATCACAGCGCATTTATTACATTGGTTCAAAATAAAAAGCGACTACCTTATCGGATGTGGAATTAACCCAAAAAAAATAATTTTAGATCCAGGCATTGGATTTGGAAAAACCGTTGCCGATAATTTGGAAATCGTACACAATCTGCGGCAACTGAAGCAGTTAGGTTTTGCAGTGCTTTTAGGTGTTTCTCGTAAATCTTTTTTAAGCACGATTTTAAATAAACCTACTACGGAATTGTTACCTGCCACGTTAGCCATTAATACCATTGCTATAGCATCACAGGTAGATATTATCCGAGTGCACGACGTAAAAGAACATCGAGATATTGTTAATGTCCTTTCCAAATTGATCGAAGATCGAAGATAGAATATGAATTTTTTTCAAATAATGGTTCCATGCTTAGAAATCGTGATCATGTCAATCATGATTTACTATTTGCTGTCATTCTTTTGGAATACCAGAGCCATGGACCTTGTTGTGGGATTAATGGCTTTTCTGTCGCTTTACGCTATTTCCACATGGTTTCATCTGCCTGTTTTGCAAAAATTAATGCTTTATTTCGTGAATGTGGCTGTGATCGCGCTCTTGATCATCTTTCAGCCTGAATTGCGCTTAGCACTTTCGCGCATTAGTGTTAAAGGAAAGAAATATCGGGAAATCACTGAGTTTGACAAATTTCTTGATACAGTTGCTCAATCAGTATATCGGTTCTCCGAAAGGCGCATAGGCGCTCTTATTCTTCTGGAAAATCAAGATTCTCTAGATGAGTTTGCCAATAAAGCAGTGATATTAAATGCAGTATTCACACCTGAATTGCTTGAATCTATTTTTATTACGACTACCCCTCTGCACGATGGGGCTGTCATTATTCGAGGAACCACCATCCTCTCTGCTGCCACCATCCTGCCATTGGCCGATGATAGCACTCAATTAGCTAAATCCATGGGCACGCGCCACCGGGCAGGATTAGGGATTAGTCAATTAACTGATGCACTAATTATCGTTGTTTCGGAAGAAACAGGCAAGGTTTCAATCGCAAGAGATGGCATTATGACAAGAGGAATTAAAATCGATCGCTTTAAAGGGATCATTCGCAGCGTTTTCAACCCACCTAAATCCGGCATGGATTCAGGCTTTGATATCATAGGACAATTGAAGAAATGGAATCAATAATAGTTCGTTTTTTTTTTCATAACTGGCAGCGCAAGCTACTAGGAATAATCACAGCCATTATCATCTGGGTTTTTGTCAATAACTCAATCAATAGCACAAAAACAATCGCTAACGTACCTGTCCGTATCATCAATTTACCTATTGATAAAACAATCTCTGGTCTATTGCCAAATGGAATGTTAACCAAACGCATCGCTCTCTCTTTAACTGGCACCAAGGATGTAGTTGATGAATTAGAGGCGGGCGATCTTGAAGTTCTTCTAGATGCTTCTACAGCCTCAAGTGACGAATGGATTGTTCAAATAAGCAAAAAGAATTTAGTCAGCCTAAATCCATCTATCGATTTACGCCACCATATCACTCAAGTTGATCACACTGACTTCGTCATTAAATTAAGTCGCTTAATCACAGCTAAAATTCCAATCACCATTACCAAACCCATTGGAACTTCTCCTCAAGGTTACGATTATTTAGATGTGTGGCCACAATATTTAGTGCAGACGATTAGCGGACCCGAAGAAGATATGCAAAAGCTCAAAGAAAAAGGCTTAGAGATCACATTTGATCTTCGCGACATAACTAAAGCTGAATTAGATGCAATCAAAAGTTCTGTTCACAACGATGAGATCAGCTTCGCTATACCAAAAAAATGGAAACAGCTTTCAATCCCTTTTCACAACAACAATTTCGAAGAGCTGAATGATCTAGAAGCCCAAAGCTTGCGCATCGACTTTTTGCGTAAAGAATTTTTACCTCTAGATAAAGAGATTCCTATTCGTGTCTTTTATCCTTTAAATGAAATAGATAAAATCAATCCACTCACCTATGCCTTAGAAGCTAATGATGATATTGTAAAAAAAAATGGCGTGACCATTCTGCACAAACCACTCTACGCGCAGGAAGTTAGCCGCTTATTTATTGAAGTTGTTCGCAACTCGATTGAAATCGTGATCACTGCTTCGCCAAAAAATGAAAGAAATGTGCTTATGTGGAGCCTACAGTACGTCAATCCTAAGGAATTGGAAGATACTTATGTGGCTTTTTCAATCACTAATTTTTCGGCAAGCAAAAACAATCTAGCTGTCGGCATTCCAAAGAAGCAAGAAGAGCTTTTACGCAAACGTTTCCGTGAATACATGCGCCGCATGATGCTATATCTCACAGACACACGCAAATTACATATTAAAAGCTCCTTAGAAGAAAACCAAATCAGCGCAATAGCCTATTAACCTTTTTTTGAGAAATACATTATGCCTGCCGAACGTTATTACTTCCCAAAAGAGCTACAAGAAGGGAACACTATCACACTTGACGGAGTTGAATTTCATCACCTGATTAATGTCATGCGGAATCGAGTCAATGATAGCGTAGAACTCATCAATGGCCTTGGCCAGCTGGCAAAGGCTAAAATTACACAGTTAGAGAAAAAATGCGGCTATCTTCAAGTCGAGACAATTTTCCAGGAACCGCAACTTGAGAAGCCTTTAATCCTAGCGCAAGCAATTCCTCGCCTTAGCAAACTCGAAATCATTTTGGAAAAAGCTACAGAATTGGGGATGACAGAAGTGTGGCTATTCCCCTCTTCACATTCAGAGAAAAAAGAATTTTCGGAAAATCAATCAGACCGTTTGCGCACAATCCTTATTGCTGCCATGAAGCAATCTGGCAGGCTATTCCTGCCTGATCTTATTATCATGCCCCCATTAAAACAGTGGCAGCCTCTCTGCTTGCCAGCTTATTTTGGTG
>JACDGH010000268.1 GCA_013815395.1 Parachlamydiaceae bacterium | reverse complement strand
CTATTAAGCTTTTTAACAACTTTCTTTTGAATCTGCATTAAGCGATGATAGCGCTTTTCTTTAATTTCTTCAGGTATCTGATCTGGCAAATCATAGGCATGTGAATCAGGTTCTCTAGAAAACTTAAAGATGCCGATGTTATCTAATGGATGCTCTTTAACAAAAGCGACTAGTTCTTCGAATTGTTCTTCGGTCTCCCCTGGGAATCCGACGATCAAGCTCGTACGAATAACCACGTTAGGAACTTCGCTACGCAATTTTGCGATCGTTCCAATAATATCTTCCCGTGAGGTAGCTCTACGCATCGCTTTTAGAACATGATTATTGATGTGCTGGATCGGCATGTCTAGATAAGGGCATATCCGCTTATCGCTTTTCATCAATGCAATTAATTCATCAGTAATTTCATCTGGATAAAGATAAAGCAAACGTAACCAAAAAACTTTTTTTACCGCTAGAATGGAGTTAAGAAGATCGATAAGTCCTTCAAGTTTCTTAGAGCCTTTATCTTTACCGTAATCTCCTAAATCTTGCGCAATTAAGATGACTTCATGCACCCCTTGATCGAGAAGAAGATTAAATTCTTTGAGAATTTGCTCTTTACTTTTGCTCTTAAGAGGTCCTTTAATGATTGGGATAACGCAATAAGCACAGCGCTTGCGACACCCTTCTGCAATTTTAAGGTAAGCGAAATGTTTTGGGGTGGAAAGTTGACGAGGAACTTCTCCAACTTCAAGATAACTGCGAGCTGAGGTGATTAATTTACCTTTTTGAGTCGATTCTACAGCTTTAAGAATGCCTTCAACATCGCCTGAGCCTAACATGTAATCGATGCCAGGAAAACGCTTTTGCATATCATCGCTGTGCGTTTGGACCATGCACCCTGTTACAATAAGCTTGGCAGTCTTTTTACGTGAACTAAGTGTTTCTTGGACTGTATCCATAGATTCTTTGCGGGATGCTTCAAGAAATCCGCATGTATTGATGACTAAGTAATCGGCTTCTTCCAAAACCTCAGCTACTTCATACCCACTTTTTAATAAAATCCCCAGCATTACCTCGCTATCAACGAGATTTCGTGGACATCCCAAACTGATAAAATGAATTTTATTACCAGCATAGTCAAAAGAAATTTTTCCGTCTTCTGAAGGCAAACTTGCGGTTGTAGCATTAACTTCCGGTTCTTCAGCTTTATTGAACATTTTAAGCATAATTCATTTTCTCCATCAAAATTATGCACTAGCATATATGATAATCTCTTTTTTTAGAAGGATTATCTGTGTTTGAAAGAGCTTCAGCTCTAGGAAAGAAAAGTCAGTGATTTTATTTTAGAAATGACTAAATATTTAGATTGAGCAAATATGAAGATGCTCTCTTCTTTTTCTTTATGATTTTCTCAGTCGGTTAAATAAAAACCATCAAAGCAATATGCAATACCCACCCGATTTTATAATATTTCGTTCTTCACGACAAACTTTTTGCCAATCAGAATCTATATTATCATATGAAAACGATTGGTAAGTGATTTTATTTTTTGGTACATCTATCTGTCTTAATAATCTATTATATAAGTCTGCTGGAATTTCTAATATCTTCCATTCTAGCTTAGTTGAGGGCACGATTTTTAGAATTTTTTCTATATGACTAAAAATTGAAACTGCGTAAACATTAGTGTCATCTTCAGCTTCATCTTCTTTGATACAAGCTACAAGATAATTCCTCGGAGGCAAGCTCGGAAGAAATGTGTAATTACTTTTAATAAAATTCGTAATTATATCATTTGATGAAATTTTTACTGCGGTTTCTAATAACTTCATTTCCGAGCCTAACAAATGATATTCACTTGGATTACGACGAAGAATTAGATGTTTTTTTAACTGACTAACTTCAAAAGCATTGGAAGTGCTTGAAGAGCTTGATATAGGCGAAATCATACTTATAACCTATCCTAATTAGCGATTTTTTAGCGATCCCTATTTATCACAAAAGTTTATGGGATGTATTTTTAGAGCAAATTGCAATGGCATTCTAACTTATTCCTTCTATAATAAGTGATTTGTCCTTCAAAGTACATTTGCTGATAACGAGCATCTACATTTTTTTCAATAGGACTATCAAAACCGTATACTACCCTGTTTTTTATATCTATCTGCCTTATCAATTTATTATGCAAGTCAGAAGGAATTTCTAAAACTTTCCATTGAATTTTATCCTTAGATACTTTTTGGATGAGATGTTTTACTCCTCTAATGGAATATACGGCATGAACATCAGTTTCCCTATTACACTCATTATCAGCCTCATTTTCAATACATGCTACAAGATAATTTCGCGGCAATAGTTGAGGAAAAGCTTCGCAATTAGGAGGATTAAAAGAATTTAAAACTGCATCGTTTAATGAAATTTTTAAAGCTGTAGCAAATAGTTGTTTTTCTGTACCTAAAAAATGAGTAAAATCATCAGGATAAGCTGCATTAATTAAATGTTCTTTTAATCGACATTCAACTGTAGTGAATTTTGGAAAATCTAACATGGGTGTAAAGATACTCATACATAAACCTTTTTTGGTAACTTAATCGTAAGCAATTACATTTATATATTTAAATTTCAATTTATCTATTTCCAGCAAATAAATTATTTCTTATAGAAGCTGATGATGGATTAAAAAAATTTAAATGCTCATCAAGATATCCTGTCAACAAACATAAAGATTCAGAGGACAATGGATGTACTGATGAAGGTAATATATTTTGGGAATTTTCAAGAGCTTTAATAAATATAGAAGTAGCTTTATGCTCTTCATTTTGAGAGGCAGCCAATTTGGAATCAGACGCTCCAAGCACACAAGGTGTTGAGCAATCATGATAATTTGTATTTAATGCATATGGAATTTTAGATTCAGACCGACAACTCATTTTTAACCCTTTTTTATTGAATAATTTTTAGTGTGACATGATTTCGCTATATTTGCAAATGAGTTTTGATCAAAGAATGAAAAGAACAAAGGACGAAATGACGATATAAAGGACATAAGGGACGAAAAGAACAAAGGACTTAAAGGACGAAAAGGACATAAGGGACGTAAGGGACATAAAGGACGAAAAGGGCGTACAATTTTTTTTCTATTATAGCAGATGCACATAGGCGCTTAAGGCCTAATAAATCTGTATTTCCAACAGACGAGTCTTTAATGAAAATGTTTTTTAGTGATCCGTGACGTGTCAAAAAAATGGACCATGCCAATACATGGATGGAAAACAATCATTTCTTATCTGTCAATTGTTTACGACGATAGATTAGGTTTAGAATTGTGATTGAAGTCATTTACACAAAAAAATGGACAGTCTCTAATTTTTTTTATCCTTTAAGACATTTACGTCCTTTTCGTCCTTTAAGTCCTTTATGACCTTTATGACCTTTATGTCCTTTATGTCCTTTATTATTTTTCCGAGGTCCATAAAATGAAAAAAGCCTTAACTGCAATGCAGATAAGGCTTAAAAAAAAAGCTTGGCAACGACCTACTCTCCCACACTCTTGTGTGCAGTACCATCGGCGATGAAGGGCTTGACTTCTGAGTTCGGAATGGGATCAGGTATTTCCCCTTCTCTATAG
>JACDGH010000267.1 GCA_013815395.1 Parachlamydiaceae bacterium | reverse complement strand
AGGGCTCCTAAAGAGGAAATTGTAATAGATCCTACTACTAGAAAAAATAAAATATATCGTCTCATAAAATGACCTTGCTTTATTTACAATTACTATACCGCGCGCTTTGGGCTTCTAATAACTTTCTAAGAGTTTAATTAACATATATTTATAAAGCAACCAAGATCGCAAGATCTCTTTTTCAGCGACCATGGCACCAGCAATCGTTCAAGTGGTCATTAACTAATCCGACAGCTTGCATATAGGCATAAATGATCGTAGCCCCTACAAAAGTCATGCCGCGTTTTTTTAAATCTTTAGATAATGCATTACTTTCCGGTGTTGTTATGGGGACTTCTTTAAAATGGTTCCATTTATTTATAATTGCCTTTCCATTCACAAAGTTCCAAAGATAACGATCAAAAGAACTGAATTCTTTTTGAATATCTAAGAACACTTTTGCATTTTGGCGGGCTGCATAGATTTTTAATTTGTTGCGAATAATATTTTCATTCTGGCGCAGTGCCTCTAGCTCATCATCACGCATGTTGGCAACTTTGATGGGATCAAAATAATGAAAAGCTTGTCGATACCCTTCACGTCTTTTAAGAATAGTTTCCCAGCTTAACCCTGCTTGGGCACCTTCAAGAATTAACATCTCAAAGAGGTGTTGATCGTCATGTACAGGAATTCCCCATTCCTTATCGTGATATTCGGCATAAAATTCTTTTCCAGGTTGCCCACCAAAACAACGTTTTTTTCCATCAGGGCTCATTATAATCATTGTTTCCTTAGTAGATTTTTATTTGATCACTTATTTTCGGTGATGAATAGTATTAGGAATATAAGTCGAATAAAAAGATACAAATCTTGCTGAGTTTTCAGCAAGTAAAATGAGTTTACGGGGAAATGTTGATAGTTATGCAAAAAAGAGAAAATGAGCAAAAATGAAGAACTAGTCCCTAGTTATGAATATTTTGATTGACGAGCCCACACCTTCGGTTCCGCTCGCTTGGGCTCGCTGCACCTGCAGTGTGGGCTATAAAATGAGAGTAAGTAGGGCAAAAAAGAAAGAGCCTGAAGTCGTAAAAGACATAATAAAAAATTTTTTTTATTAAATTTTTTCATCTTTCTTCTTTTTTGCTCATTATTTTCTCATTTAATAGCCCATACCTAAGCCGCAGCCGCAACGAGCAGAGCGAGTGCTGCGCAGGTATGGGTCACAACCTCCCTCTCCCCCTAAACTGGGGAACCGGTTCCTCATTCTTACTCTTTTTATTCTCATTTTTGTTTGTTACTCTTTGCTTTTTTTTAAAGCACTGCTAAAACGCAACATGGCTGGAGAAAAATCCATTTTATCGAGCTCTACTTCTATTAAATAAAAAGTGCCTCTTTGCGAAAGTGCTTTTTTAAGCGCGTTGTCCAACTCATCCTCGGTGCCGACTTTGATGCCTATGCCCCCATTAATCACTTTTGGAATTTCAGCGTAATTCCAATCGTGTATGTCGTTGTAGGCTCCATCTATGATCGGGCGTTCCGTCGCATAGCCGTGATTATTTAGTATAATCAAAATGGGGTCGAGGCCGTATCTTACTGCTGTTGATAATTCCATCGAGGTCATTTGAAAGGCACCATCGCCAACGATAGCGATGATGCGATGTTGCGGTCTGCAAATTTGAGCACCTATACTTCCGGGTGTAGCGAAGCCTAAAGATCCAAAAGATGCACAAGCTAGGAAAGAGTCTTGTTCTAATATAAGGTCTGCACTTGCAAAAAGAGAATCGCCTATGTCAGCCACTATAATGTGGTCACGTTTAAGATGATGCTGTATGCATTCGAATACAAATTTAGTGGTTGTCTTAGTTTGTGATTTTGGTTTGAAGTGGGGCACATCTCTATCTATTGAAGCAGGATACTCATGATGAAAACGTACATTAAAGTTGCTCTTGGCTAAGCGTTGAATAAAATCTGAAAAGATCACTTTTTTGTAATGATGGTGTCCAATTTCGATTCCGTCGGATGAAGCAATCACTTTTAAATCCTGATCCAGTTTTGCTGTAAATATTCCTGTTTCCACATCTGTCAACATCAATCCCATCATAAACAGGCAATCGCAGTTATTGACGAATTCCACAACTTCTGGTCGACTCATTTCTCCCTGGTAGACTCCCACGAATAAGGGATGGTATTCGCTGATGGTGGTCTTTCCTAGCAGTGAAGATACAATTGGAATGCGGTATTTCTCGGCAAATGCCAGAAGAGCCGCTTGCATTTGAAAGCGTTGGATTTCATGTCCCACCCAAATCACAGGTTTATGGCACGTTTTTAAGATCACTTCGAATTCATGCATAGCTTCTTCCAGTGCATGCGCATCACTTTTTTCTTGCGTAGGATAAAATATTTTTTTGGGAGCAATGAGCGCAGCATCTACCATGTCACGTGGAATTTCAATATAGACGGGCTTTTTTACTTTAAGGCATAAATCTAGAATGCGATCGATCTGTTCAGTGGCAGTTGCTGGGTTATCTAGAACAACTTGCCCCGCCGTGATGTATTTAAAAATATCGAGTTGTGTTTTATCCCCTGAAAGTGTCTTGGACTGATTAATTAGATGGTGAAGTTTAATCTCGTGACTATAATCAGAAGAGGCTGCTGATCCGGAGATGACTACCAATGGAGAGCTTTCAACAAAAGCTTGCGAGAGGGCATTTGTGATGTTAATACCCACACCATACGTGATGCATGCCACACCTAAACCGTGTAGTCGGGCATAAGCATCGGCCATGTATCCTGCCGTATTTTCACGAGTGGCGTTAATATAGCGAATAGAATGTTGTTCAATCATTTTATCGAAGCGCAAAATATAATCGCCGGGTACACCAAAAATTTCATTAACACCTCTTTTTTGGAGGGCGTCAAGTAAGTATTTGCCAATCGACATAAATTATCCTTAAGATTATTGAAAACAGATCAGAGGCGAGTTTATTTTTTTCTATGGAATAAAAGGTGTATATAATATTTTGTTAAATGAGTCTAGCTCGAAATACAACCTATGATATAATGGGGTTAGAATGATAAAAACGACTAATTCCTAAAGGCTTATATTATGAGTTCATTTAAACATATCTGGCATTCGATGATGAATTTGGTGGCGGATGCATTTTTCAGTGTCTCCCATTCCATCATTTTAGCGCTCCGTTATAAAATCGTTATTAAAGGAGAAGAATGTCTTTTTAATGAGGATGGCAAAAAAATCTCATCAACTTTATTTTTAGCAAATCATAGTAGTCATTTGGATGCCACATTTATTGCTTATGAATTACTGCAGCGTCGTGTTCCTTTTATTATATGGGCTCTAGATAGAACATTTAAGTTACCTTATTTGCGCTGGGCTGCGCGCCATGTGCAAGTCGTTAAAGTGCCGAATATCACCGAACGCAGATCAGAAAAGCATTCGACAAAACTGCATAAATTAGTTACACGTACTGCCGATGGATTGAGAAAAGGTCAAAATTTTTTGATCTTTCCTGCAGGATTGGTCAAAAGAACACCCATCGAAAAAATTGACGGCAAATCGGCGCTTCCTCTGATCTTGCAACAATGTCCGGATGTTAATATAGTGCTAGTGCGAATCACAGGTC
>JACDGH010000266.1 GCA_013815395.1 Parachlamydiaceae bacterium | reverse complement strand
GATGGGACATGACCTGATATTCCACGCTTCTTACAATGATCTACAACAATGATCTGCGATGAAAACTTTGCTAATATGAAATCGACCCAACCAAAAGTGGCGTTTAAAATGCTTCACATGTATAAAAAAAACGGTTCTATGATTTCATGCTTTATTGCATGCAAAACCGAATAATATTTTTTTGCATAGTGAAGCCTTTCAATTGTCGTTTTTTGTTGAGCTGCATATGAGAACAATGCAAAACGCTTAAAATTAAATAATTCAGTTGAGGGAATACTTAAATTCCCTCTGATGCCATAACCTAGAAAGGCACATTCCGATTTGTAAACAACTGTGAGAAGGAAAAATTCGTTTCTTTAAAGATGCTGATTTAAACTGTCCGCGACCACAATTTAGGGTTTTGTACTGCGAGTAATTTTCACGGAGAAGATCGCAAACGTCCCATATCACTATGGGTTATTTACGCGAACCCTAACTTAAAGTCTTTGTTACAGTACAAACCTGAGATACGACGCGCTGCATTCCCATTAGGATTTGAGCGCTACATTTGTTTACACGTGAATGCATGTCTTTCGTCGAACCGTCAAAGAGGACGAAATGCACGAAATACTGCTAAATATTGAATCTAAGGAAATGCGTTATGCACACCTTAAAAATGGCCAGCTATATGATCTCATTGTAGAACGCAAAAAGGAAAGACAACTTACAGGTAATATATACAAAGGACATGTCACAAATATCCTATTGAATATTCAATCAGCTTTTATTGATATCAATGAAGGTGAGAATGGTTTCATCCATATTTCCGATATTATCGAAAATACTAAGAAGTTTGAACAAGTCTATGATATGGATTTCGACTTGGACTATGATATCTCAACTTTAGATGCTAAACAGCAGAAGAATTTAGATATCCAACAGCTCATGAAAATCGATCAATCTGTGCTAGTGCAAGTTGTCAAAGAACCTATTGGCACTAAAGGCGCGCGTTTAACATCCAATATCTCTATTGCTGGACGATATCTCGTGCTGTTGCCTAACTCCTCGCATCGTGGTGTATCACGTAAAATCGAAGATCGCACAGCCCGTGAACGTTTAAAGAAATTAATTCGCTCATTTGAAATGCCCAAAGATATGGGCTTGATTTGTCGCACAGCTAGTGCCGCTGCTTCGGCAGAAATGCTTATTGCTGAAGCTCACGACCTTTTAAATAACTGGCAAGTGATTATGGAAAATTTCCAAAAATCAAATCAGCCGACGCTTCTCTATGAAGAATCAGATTTGATTAAACGTGCGGTAATAACAGCCGTAGATAAACGTTTTGATCGATTGTTGATTGATGACTATGCCACCTATCAAAATTGCAAGCGTCTTTATAGTCGCTATGCAAGTGAACATATTCTGCGCATCGAATATTATAGAGATAAAACTCCTATGTTCGAACGTTTCAATGTCGAAAGGGAAATAGAGAAAACATTGCGCCGTAAAATCTGGTTAGGCAGCGGCGGTTATCTCTTTTTCGATCACACTGAAGCTATGCATACCATCGACGTTAACTCTGGGCGCAGTTCAGGCACTAAAACTGATGTTGAAGAATCCCTGGTGCGCATCAATCTTGAAGCTGCTGAAGAAATTGCTCGACAATTGCGTTTGCGTAATATCGGTGGTCTTGTCATCTGCGATTTTATCGATATGCGCTTACGTAAAAACCAACGCAGAATATTAGAAAAACTTAAAGAATGCATGAAAGAAGATTCGGCTAAATGCACAATTTTAGGGATGAGTGAGTTCGGCCTGGTTGAAATGACGCGTCAGCGCAATCGAGGATCCCTAATACAGACAATTTTTACAGGCTGTCCATATTGCCATGCTAGCGGTATGGTAAAAACCCACGAAAGCATATCAATTGAAATTGAGAGGGCCTTTAAAAAAGTCGTTTATTGCCACCAGCAATTTGCCGTGAAACTTGTTGTGCACCCTGATATGGAGCACTACTTGCAAATTATCGATAAAGCTTATTTGAGCCGTCTGTCCGAGGAAATGAATGCTCATTTAGATTTTGAGTCCAATGACAACATGCACTTGAATGATTTTCACTTTTACTCAACCATAAATAACAAACGCATTGAGGTTTAAGAGTGAATAAAGACCATTTTCAAAAGCTTACTGAATATGTAAAGATGGGAGTTATCCCTTTAAGCCTCGCTAAGGTTATTCATAATTTTTTTCAAAGTTATGGCGAAGCTGCTCAAGAAAATGGATCTAGTCTTCAGGATGTACAATCTATTTTAGAAAAATATGTAGATTTGATAGTTGAACAGTTGCAATATCCTTATCCTTTTGAACCCTATCATCATAGGGTTATAAAGCCTTTCGATTATTACCATTATGGCTTAGATCTGCTGCGTCCATTGGTTGTTTTTGAAAAGTCAAAGGTTCTGGGACTTCAGCGTGTAAAGGAAATGGAACAGGTTTTAGCGCAAAGGGAGAATGTTGTTCTATTAGCTAATCATCAAACCGAGCCAGATCCGCAAGCGATCAGTCTTTTACTAGAGAAAACCTATCCTCAGTTAGCAGAAGAAATGATTGCTGTGGCGGGACATCGGGTGATTAGCGACCCTTTAGCTGCTCCGATCAGTAAAGGGCGTAATTTAATTTGTGTTTTTTCAAAAAGACATTTAGAAAACCCTCCTGAAAAAAAGCAGGAAAAGGTGCGTCATAATCAGCTTGCCATGCGAAAGCTTACTGAACTTTTAAAGGAAGGCGGTAAATGCATTTATGTGGCTCCAAGTGGCGGTCGAGACCGTCCTAATGCTCACGGAGAAATTGAGGTGGCAAAATTTGATCCGCAAAGCATTGAAATGTTTTGGTTAATAGCACAGCAGTCGGGGCGTCCCTGTCATTTTTATCCTTTGGCCCTAGCTACTTACGATTTACTACCTCCGCCAAATAGTATTGAAAAGGATTTGGGCGAGGAGCGGCATGCGCGCTGTACTCCAATCCATATGGCTTTTGGAGCAGAAATTGACATGCTAAATTTTCCTGGAAGTGATCAGGTCGATAAAAAGGTAAGGCGTCAAGTGCGGGCAGAATATATTTGGGAGCAAGTTTTCAACGATTATCAAAAGTTAAGAAGTTTGCAATAATAATTAATTACTAGATATGGAATGGATTAGGCATGAAGATCAGCGTTTGCCAGTTGGGATGAGATAACAACGATGGAACGATACAACGATATAACGATAAGAACGATAAGAATTAGGAACCAGGGTTCTGTAAAGGGTCTGTAAATTAAATTTTCAGACCCGGATGGCCTTATCACAATTCTCAATTTGTATGGCAAAAGACTACGAAATGAGTTGGATGCTAAGTACATAATTATAGATTATATTTAAATTTAATTTACAGTTCCAGTCTAGACTAGTTATTCTGAAGGGTTTTATTTAAAATTGCCTTTGAGGTGAAGCAAAAGACCTTTCCCCAGACGAGGTAATTGCAAAAGTAAATGCTTTCTTAGGGCTGCTTTTATACATTTTAGAGGCTAAGGGAAAACGCAGAGGCGGGGAGGAACGCAGAGACGCTGAGAAGGGTGTAAGACAACTCTTAAAGATTTTATAATTTTAAATGCTAATGAAATCGCTGAAAGCTAAGGGTTTAGC
>JACDGH010000265.1 GCA_013815395.1 Parachlamydiaceae bacterium | reverse complement strand
GCTTTATATCTTGTCATGCCTAATACTCGGGTGCCTGTATGGTGTGCAGCATTAGCGGGTGTTCTTGCAGGTACAAGCTTTCAGATTGTTCAGTGGTTATATATTAATTTCCAATTAGGAATCACTAGCTATGGACCAATTTATGGCAGCTTTGCTGCTCTACCCCTACTCATTCTATGGATAAATATTAGTTGGTTGATCACGTTAGCGGGAGCAGAAATTGCCTATCATGCGGAAAACGACATTGCTATTTCTAGAAGTGAAACCAACAAAGAACATCGTAAGATTGACGAATGCACATTAGGATTATCTGTTGTGGAACATTGTGTAGAGGCTTTTTGTAATAACTCCCCTCCCCTAACCGTTTATGATGTCGCCAGAGCTACTGGTGTTAACGTTGTCACGGCAAGAAATGTGGTGGAACAACTTAAAAGTGAAGGGATTCTTTCGGAAGTTAGATGGGGAAGTAGCTCTGAGATTGCTTATCAGCCAGGTCGTGATATCAAAAACATTACTGTTCAAATGGTTTGCAACGCACTAAATAGTTCACGCCGGATTCATTACAAAGCCATTTGGGATGAACATGTGCAACGTTTTCAAAAAAAATTAGGCATCTTGGATAAACTTGTAGAAGAATCTCCTGAAAATATTTTATTTGTTAATAAAGACGTTGATGATCATGCATAAGGATGTTTTATGGCGCAGTTTATTGACGATTTAGATAGTGGCGAAGTGCATATCAGGGATCGCTGGCAGCTTGAATTGAAATCAGAATTCTTTCCACAGCCACATTTAGATAATAGTAAATATATTCAAGAATTTTATCTTTTTATCCCAAACTCACTTCAAATCAATACTTTTACCTATCATAAAGCCCAATTTTACATCGATCAAACAAATTTGATCCGCTATAAAACTCCCTCATTTTCTTTTGCTGAACTATTGAATAACCATGATCAGAAGTCTCCTTTGACACGCATTCTTACCTTGAGCGCGTTAACTGGAAGCCTAGAAGATCAAAACATCCTTTCAGATGAACTCAAATTATTTGGCAATGTCGTGCGCAGTACATTAAGAATGGAAGTAAAGGATATCATTAGCGAACTTAACTCTCAAAAAAGAGGTATAATTAAAAAAGGAATTTCTGAAAAAATTTTAAACCTCTGTGAAAATATTCAATTAACAAGAAGTGCATTTGAAGTTGCGCAAAAGTTTTTTCTAAAGAGATCTGAGGACCGCGCTTTTTATGAGCAATACCTTTACATTGATGAGTTTTTAAGCCGATTGATTATTTATTATCTAACTGGCCTTCTTGAAAATATCCGCTTAGTTCAAAGTGGCGATCTTTCAAAATGTGATTTGGGCGTCAGTGAGATTATTCTTAATGAACAACAAATAGCCGATGGTTATTTAAATGGCAGCAGTTCTGGCGATAAAAAAAAACTTTCTTTTAGTGAAAATGAACAATTTTTATATCGCAGTAGCTTATTAAATAAATTTGTTTTAGATGCACTTCTGCTACATACTAATCGCTTTACGATTGAGCAAAAATATCAGCATTGGATTGCGGCCTTAGCTGCCGGTGTGGCTATGTTCATTTATTTTTCCTTGTTTATTTGGTTGGGAAATGTTTTTGTGTGGAATTCGCTTCCCTTCATTCTATTTACTGTTGTCATCTATATATTAAAAGATCGCATTAAAGATTGGATTAAGACAATATCGTATACGCATGCATTTAAGTGGTTTTCCGACTTCGGCACTGTGATTCAATCTCCTGATGAAAAGCATGATATTGGTATCGTTAAGGAAACATTTTCTTTTATCAATAAAAGCAAAATAGCAAGTGAAATACGAGAAGCTCGAAATGTAGATTTCCATGAAGTTCTCGAGAATTTTCAGCGACCAGAATCGGTACTTTTCTATAAGCGCACTGTAGAAATCAATAATTTAAGAGGACGTAAAGCACGTCGTTATGGTTTAAACATCATATTTAGGTTCAATATTCACAGATTTTTGCGCAAAGCTGGTAATGATACAGAGACGTATTATAGATTAGATCCAGAAACTTTGAAGTTGCAATCCTTAAAGCTCCCTAAAGTGTATCATCTGGATCTAATCATCAAAAATGTCACAGAAAGACAAATAGCTGTGTCGCAAGTAGAAATTAAAAAGTTACGGATCATCATTGATAAAAATGGCATTAAAAGGATCGAGCAACTTTTGGGCACCTAAAGGCTTTGAATTTCTTTAATGACCACATATACAACATTCTCTAAGGCATTGACTTAAGCATTCACCGATACTTTTACCTAATGCCTCAAGAAGCTTTAAATGGGATTTAAACATTGCATTGGTTAATTTTTCTAGCGGAGAATAAGTTAAGCGACCAAGATAATACTAATCTTCGGCACAGCACATGGCATCTAATCCTTCACCTACATCCTTAAGTAACTTTAAGTGGAATGCAAACATTTCGTTGGTTAATTGTTCTAGCGGAGAATATGTTAGGCTACCAAGCGCTTTATTTAAAGCAATTGGAGCCATGACGAGAGCATCGGCTAAAGCTCCAGGCAATACTAATGCGAAATAGAGAGGTTTTGCAGCTAACCACAGGGTTGCACTGACCACACCTAGAGCTACCACAACTGGAGATACTAAACTCTTCAGTGTATCGCGAACCCGATTTTTATAATTTTTCGGTGAAAATAATATTCTCCCCCCTTCATTCCAAATCACTTTTTCAGATTCAAGTCTTTGAACGTCATTATAAAGCGTTTCAGCCCACTTATTTAAAGGAGTTATTGAATGTTTGGCTAAATAGAGATTGGCTTTATGCAGCGGTTTTGTAAGCGATCTAATGACGTAAGCGGGGAATATGAGAAAGCCGGTTAAGTGCGTTAATCCTACGGTCGCAGTTAAAATTGAATTTGTAATAATGCTGGCGCCTGAAGCAAGGGCAGTGCCTGTGAATGTGGCTGTTTTTTTGGAAAAATTGTTGATTGTGTGAGCAACTGAATCGAGAGCTCTTTTTGCAATGGCTAAAATATCAATGGCATCATTATTAGTAGCAATTGTATTTTCCGAGGCAACATCAGGTGTTTTTAAGGGTGGGGTAATACTAGATACTATAGCTGACATAAATACATCCTCGTTTTAAATGGTTTTAAACATTTTAATGTTATTACTTATTATTTTAGCAAATAATAATTAAGACATTATTAATTATGTATAAATTGTTGATTAAGAAATTAAAGAGCTTAAGAGACGAAAATGACATGAAGAAACGATAAGAACGATAAAACGATAGAAACGATTTAACGTTAGGAAGGATAATACGATAGGAACGATAAAAAAAACGATAGGAAAAATGTTCCATTCTATTTCTAGTTTGTCCAAAAAATGGTTGTAATCTAAATATAAAAAAAACCGGTTCTTGGGGGTCAGCACAGAATTCGGAATATAAAGCATGCTAAGGATTTTAACCCCCTGTTTCATCTTCCTAAACGCATTAGAAATAGACGAAAAAAAACTTACCTGGATTAAAAATGTGGGATTTTATTAATATTTAAGACAAAATCAATAAAAATTATAAATAATAAGAGGTGAAGTTAATGTCTTCCTGTATAACAAGATCTGGAGCAGTATGGGTTACTGGTGAT
>JACDGH010000264.1 GCA_013815395.1 Parachlamydiaceae bacterium | reverse complement strand
GCCTTTCTCTCCGTCTCTGCGTTTCCCCTTAGCCTCTAAAACGTATAAAAACTACCCTAAGAAATCCCGCCCCCAATTCTTCCCAAGAACCGAATTCTTTATCGTGCTTTGTTCTTATCGTTCTTATCGTTATATCGTTCCTATCGTTATATCGTTCCTATCGTTATATCGTTCCTATCGTTATATCGTTCCTATGATTTTAAGAGCTCTTACTTCTTAGCTCTTTGCTCTTTGCCCATTTAGTCTTTCCGAGATTAGCTTAAATCATACTTGCTAGACATTCTGACTTTTTGATCACGGCTTTCTTACCTCGCATAAAGCGATACTCCTCTTCACTCACAAGGACAAGTTTTAAAGCGTTTTCAATAGCATTAAACCTTTTTTCTGACCTTAAAAATAAGCTTGCATTGCTCAATAAACCATTAAGCACTTCATCAATATGCTTTTCGAATGACGTTAATTCAATATTGCCCGCTTTTTGAACTGCTTTAAGAAGAATTGCTTTTAATTCAGCTACCTTATTAATATTTTTTTTCTCATTAAGACCCGATTTTATTTTTTCTAATTCCATTTTAAACTTTTCTATATCCGCTCGAATAATATTAAAAACATCTTCATCCAAAAGTTTAAAGCTATTTTGCCATAAAGTATCTGATCTATTAATTTCTAAAAAAAAGTCTTCCTTTACGGCCTTTGATAGGAGTTGAATATCTTTCACGGCTTCTATAGATTGATTAACGCTTAAATTCGGTAAAATATAATCACTGATGAAATCTGAAAAGGAAGTGGTTCCTTTCAATTTTCCCTGACGGAACTGTGCCAAATCCTGCACCACCTGACTTTTTTGCTCCAAAGACATGTATTGGCAACGAGAAATGGTGTCCACTTTTTCCATAACTTGGAATAAAGCGCTCTGCATTTCGTTTAAATGCTTATTGGAAGAGTCTTCGTGATGATGACTGTGAATCTTAAAACGCGCATTCCCTGTTTTTATCGCGATGGATGAAGCAGGTTGATGACATTCATTTTTTTTTACAACTTCATTAACTTCTTTTGCGAGCACTCCTACATCGCCACTAAATTCATCCACCAATTTTTTAAAGGAAGCCTGTGCAATATCAGCCCCAAATAAGTCCCGCAAGGTTCCATAAATAATCGAAGGAGCCATGTCGAATTGAGGATAAAATTTTGGAGCATCTTCACTAATTTCTTCGTTTTTAAATGAGGATACACCTAATAACATCCCCCCAAATTGTCCAAGCGTTGTGGCGGTAGTAAAAGAATTAAATTGTTGTAGAATAGCCTGCCTAAATAATTCTTTTTTTTGAGAAGGGACATTACTTTTATCCACAGCTTTAAATAAAATTCGCTTGGTATGGTGAAACACATCATGAGCCAAAACATCCAGCGGATTATCTTGATCTAAAAGATCCCATTCCCCTTTACCTATTGGAGCAAGCTTAGCAATGTATTGCGGATATTTAGTTAAAAAGAGTCGCAATCTAGCAAGGGCAATAATTGTTTTTGGCTGTTCCCAAAATTCTTGAGTCTTCCGATCATAGGTCACTGCACAGGCATCCGAGATGGAAGTAATTGCGCGCACCATTCCAGGATACATTCCCCCTACCATTTTGGAATCGGGAGTAAGATTAGGCATCGCAATGGCGTGCAAAAGAACACCATTCCATAAAACATCTGTCGATTCTTTATCCAAATAATATTCAAAGTAAGCTTTATTTTCTTCGATCATTTTAGCACCGATGAGAGGGTGATCTTTACAACAAGAGAAGCTCTTACTGGAAAGCCCCACTGTATATCCTACATCATGGTAAAAATGAATCAATTTTTCAATAAAGATGTCTTTGTCACTATAGTCTACAACAACTTCCATGTTAGCATTTAAAGAATTGGCATTTTCTATATTATTATGAATATGTTTTGATCCGTGATCACTACCACTGAATGAAGCTTTATCAAAAATTTCCTGATATACTGCAAAGCGAATTAAATCGCATCCTAAAACAAAGGCATCTTTACAACTTTTTTCTGGGTAGGCCTTAAGGTACAGTTTTATTGTGTCAATCACATCTGTTTTAATATAATCCAACTGATGTTCGGTCAAATGACTGGAATACCGCTGCACTTCAGTTACAAAATATGTGCATAGATTATCTTTATTTAAATTCATGCGTGAAACTTTAGCTACTGGCCCTAAAATCTTTTCGACTTCGTGAGGGATAATTGCCGGATTATAAAAACCTTCTTTCACTCGAAGTGGAAGCTCATTTTGATAAACATTTTTAATCACTTTTTCTTTTAAATGTGCTTTATAAATAGATAATTGAGGCTCTTCGAGCAATTTAATGGTTTCACTATTCTGATTTAAAACTTCTTTTAGGCTATTTTCAAAAAACACTCCAGTTAATGCTACTTTATCATACAAATCGCTACTGAGGTCGGAATGGGGGTGGCGGTGCGCTTCGATTAATTTTTCAGCCTCTTCAGGAGAAATCTTATCTCCTAATGATGGAGCTTTAATAGAATGGTGTAAAATGCGAATATCTTGTTCAGAATGTCTTAAATTAAAAGTAACCATAATTCGATCAAATACTTTTGCAAAAAAACCTCTTCTATAGTGGACTTTCTCGAAATCTTGCACAATTTCACCAGCAAGCTTCACAAGCTTTTGATGTCCCGCCCAACTCACATTCTCTTCACAATTTCGAGCTATGTTCTGCAACGTCTGAAAGGCAACATCTGAAATGTCCTCCTCAAGATGAGAGTGGATTTTAGGCTTAATTGTATGCACAAGCTGATCTGAATTTAAAAGAAAAGATGGCTTGCCGTTCACAACTTCATTTTTTTTGATGAAGAGGTTGTAATTCCCATTTATTTCAAAGCTGGAACTATTCATTTTCCCTCCTTAGGAATGCAGATTGCATTCTTAAAATAATTGTGATTATTTATTGGTATCGTGCTAGGGAGATCTTGCGTGTTTTTGTAGCTACCCGTCTAAAAGCTTCGATTAATGCTTCTATTGCTTTAACGGGTAGAAAAATACAAACAAAATAGATAAGAGATAGGAGAAAATGCGTTTAGGTATAAATCTAGATATAACATAAAACAAATAAAATCACTAACTTTTTATTTAACAAGTTTGAAAATTTTATTTTCCTGCGGGAATTTCTTCATTTATTTTTTTTATACTTTTTATATTAACTTGTTAAGAAATGTTTCTCAAGAAAATGTTTGCAATAAATGATGAAAGATATTATTAAGAATATAGTTTCTCTATTTTGCACAGACATTGTCTGCCCAAGAGGTATACCTATGATCAAAATAATGAAGACGCGGGACAAAGTTAAGGGTTTTTTTACCGTAGCTAACGATCGTGGTCTTCACACGCGACCGTCTACAGAAATCGTAAAATGTGCGGCTGGTTTTAAAGCTGAAGTGAACCTCATCTACCAAAAAAATCGCGTAAATGCCAAATCGCTATTGGGCATCCTTATGCTTGCAGCATCAAAAGGGGCTAAAATAACCATCGAAGCCACTGGTGATGACGCCACTGCTGCTGTAGCTTCTCTGATGAATCTTGCCAGCAATAATTTTAATATAAAATACTAGTACCCTTTCCATTTAGTTTTGATAGGTTGGGCGGCGTGAAAGCATCGCAGTTGAAAGATCGCAAAAGGAGTTGTATTAGCCACAATACTACCC
>JACDGH010000263.1 GCA_013815395.1 Parachlamydiaceae bacterium | reverse complement strand
CTATTGAATTTTATAAGTCATGAGGAGAAGGCTTCATCTAAATTTGCTGGGATGATTGAAGCAGGCTGTATTTAAAATAAAATAAAATAAAAGCAGTAAGAAGAAGAATCGGGGAACTGGTTCTTCTTATTCTTCTTTCCTGCACTCATTTTTGTTCTCACACTTTGTCAACCCACATCATTTGTCGCTCCTATTAAACATTGATCAACAATTTCACTTGAAAATTATGCTTCAAGATGAGATGAATATTGCACATTTTCAGGGAAACAAAGGATGTCGAATGAATAAATTCACCACTCGTGCTTTTAGCACTTTAATAACTTCTACAGCGCTGTTTTGGACTTTCCAATCACAAGCAGCGAACTCTACCTATACATGGGTCGGAACAACTAATGATTTAACTTTAAATACAAATTGGAGCCCTGCTGCTGCTCCCATTAGCGGCGATATAGGCATTTTCAACATAGATAACTACACCCCAGAAGTCTCATCTGGAAACACATTTACTATTGATCTCGTAAAATTTACGGGCGGAGCACCTTATGTCTTTAGCATTAAAGACCCTGGAACATCGCTTTCATTTGTAGGTTCAGGCGTAGGTCCTGTTTATGGAGTTCAAAACAATTCCGTAAACGCACAAACGTTTAATGTCTTTAATCAAGGCCAATTGAATTTTCAAAACGCAAGCTCCGCAGATTCCTCCTTTAGTACTAATGTCGGCAATATAACTTATACCGTTGGGAATACAACAACTTCTGGTAGTCTAACTTTCAAAGACTTCTCCTCAGCCGGAGATGCCAATATTGTCGTAAACAATGGACTTGTTCAATTTGAAGATAGCAGCAATGCAGATGATGCTAATATCTCATTGGTCTCCACCAATTCATCCTTGCTTTTTAGTGATAATGCAATAGCGAGCAATGCATCAGTGAATGCCAAAAATGGCAATGTCATTACCTTTACTCAATTTACTAAAGCTGAAGATGCCACTTTCAATTTGGGTGACATAGTATCAAGTACAAATGCAATAATCAATTTTAAGGACGAATCAGATGCTGGTGCTGCAATCATAAATATGAGCGCAGGTTCAGAAGTCAATTTTACTGATAGTTCTTCGTTTGGAATTGTAGAATTTAATACAACTTCCGCCGATGTGATCAACCTAAATCAAACTATTGATACTGGTTTTTTTGGCACACTTACTGGCACAGGCACTCTAAATAAATTAGGGACAAATAAGTTAAATTATTTATCCGACAATAGTACTTTTAACGGCAACACAAATGTCAATGCAGGCAATTTTGCCCTTAACAGCAATTTGGGCGGTAATGTCTTTGTTAATGCTGGCGGTAAATTAACAGGTACAGGCACTATTCTTGGCAACTTATATACAGCCAAAGACGGCGTTGTTGCTCCAGGGAATAGTATCGGGGTTTTGAATGTCGTTGGCAATTATACTCAAGCAGCTAACTCAACATTGCTTGTTCAAGTCGATGATCAAGGAAATGCTTCAAAATTAGCTGTAGTGGGACAAGTCAGCATCAACCAAGGCACAACTGCCCTGGTTACTTCTGACTTTATCCAGCTGCCTCGTAATCAGGAATTTACGGCACCGATACTCTCTTCAGAAACAGGACTCAGTGGCACATTTTCGAATGTCATTTCAGCAAATCCTTTGATAGGTGTGAATGCTTCTTATGATGCGGATGTAGTTTATCTAACATGGAAAAATAGCTTTTCAGGGATGGGCTCATCAGCAAATCAGCGCAGAATTGCAGACCAATTGCAGGGCTTACAAAACCCATCTGATAATAATTTAGCTATCTTGTCAGCCTTGGCCTTAGATTCTCCTAAGCATCAACAACGCGCTCTGCATCAATTGACAGCGCAGCCTTATGCAAATTTATTGGTTAATGCTGAAGTAACCAACCATAAATTTATAAGAAGACTCTATAACCCAGTGCGCTTGTTAGTTACATCTCATCCATGCTGTGCTCCAGACAATTGCTCGCCTAGCGGCTGCCTTGCTGATACATGGTTTGATGCTGGTTGGGACCGAAGCAATTTCCGCGGAAACAGAAATGCAAAAGGCTTTAGCACTAAAGGTTTTGAAGTCAGCTTAGGCTCACAAATGACCATTGATAGCTGCTGGACTGTTGGTGTGGCTGGATGTTATGAAAGAGATCATCTTCATTACAAAGTGGGTGGTAAAGGAATAAGCAACACCTATTTAGGTGGACTCTACACTTTATTCCGTCCTTCTGATTTTTACATATTAAGCAATTTTGTTGGTGGATACACACAAACCAAGTTAAAGAGACATGTTGACTTTGGTACTTTCCACTTTTCCAATCGCGGTAAACCAGATATCTATCAAGGCACGATTTATGTTGAAGCTGGACAAGACTTTGGTTTGGATTGCTTCCTATTCCAGCCTTTTGTTGGGATTGAAGCCGGATACTTCCGCCATGACCACATCCATGAAAAGGGTGGTAACTTATTTGCAGTTAACGTAAAAAACAAAACCTATGGTACAGCTTCAAGTCGTGTGGGTATCCATTTTCTAACTGAGCTATCCTACTTTAAATTGTTTTTTGACGGCGCTTGGCAGTATCGTTTGTCATCATTGCATAACAGCAGCAAGCAACACTTCCAAAACTTTGGAAAAGACTTCACAATTGCAGGTATTCCATTTGCCCGTAGCAGCTTTGATAGTGCTTTAAACTTATCAGCGACAATCGTCGATGGGCTGGAAGTTTATGTGGAAGGTCAAGGACAGTGGTGGAAAGATGCCTCTACCTTTACCGCGCTTGCTGGATTCATTATTGCTTGGTAAGCGAAGTTTAATTTTCATGCTTTAGCAAGCGTTAAATGCCTGCTAGAGTTTTAGACACCTTGATCTGTAATGGGGTTCAAACCATTACAGATCAAGGCTCGTCTAATAATTCTTTCACCTTTAGCTAAAGACCTAAAGCCTTTATACCGCCCCACCGGGGCTCTGGCACCTTGTGGGTATCCACCCACGGCTTGTGCCTCCAGCACTGGCAGTTTTTTAAGTAAAATTTCCGCTGAGCGATTTTGATTTTCGTTTCTTTGATATGCGGAAAGCAGGGCGAGAGATGCCCTGGCTACCGCGCGAGGCAATTTTTTTTCAAAAAAAATTATACGAATCAAGAGCAGCGGGGCGATATAAGACATTTACAATCTTTTGCGTAAGGTAGGCAATAAGTTATCTCGAAAGACTTGCGCATAAATTTCATCTATCATACATTCGCTATTTAAAATCGTAACGAATTTCAAAACTTTAGGTCGGTTATAAAATTTTTAATTTTCAACGCTATACATCTTTGTTAACTCAAGTGCGCACAAGCTTTTTGCACCTGCTCTATCCGCCTCTTTGTCTCCATTGTCGCGAAAGCCTCGAACACCAATTTCCATTGTTTTGTCAATCTTGCTTAAATCTTTTGGAAATCATCGATCACGCAACGCGGTGTCCTTTTTGCTTTACTTCGGAAATTAACACGGAAAGTGAGACATGCTGCCCTGATTGTCGTCAAAATCCACAAATTATGCGTCGCATCGCTGCAGCATTTGATTACGAAGGTCCTGCCTCAACTTTAATAAAGCAGCTGAAATATGGTGGGCAACCTTACCTGGCCGAAGGGGCAGGCGCATTTCTCACTGCGCAATTTATTCGTCTAGAATGGCCTATGCCCGACTACATAATTC
>JACDGH010000262.1 GCA_013815395.1 Parachlamydiaceae bacterium | reverse complement strand
GTATAGAAGCGGGACGAAATGGGCAGGCCGTATAGAGTCTTTACGAAATGTTCATCGTCTTATCCAATGCTTTAATACCCATCAAGTCCATTTTCTGTGTAAACCTTTTTATTTCACCTCCGCCCCCAATTCTTCCCAAGAACCGTAAAATCTGCAACTATTCAAAATTTGAAGTAATTTATATTTAGATAAGCCCATCTTTTTTTGTAGCTCAACTATAAACAATGATTATTAAGAAAGTATAAATTTTGGATTAATTGTTTTTAAATTATTATTATTTCTATTGAGTTGACCTCAAAACGTTTAGCTAATCTGAAAAAAAACTGATCTTTCAGGGGTTTGTTAAAGTCTTTGCTGATGATTCAATGTAGGGCAAGCTGTCTTCTGCCGGAAAATATCGTTAAATTGTTTCTCAATATCATTTATGGAACCTTTGTTTGGGTTCTCTTGATATGAAAGCGAGGTAAGGCAATTACATTGCATCTTAAGAACAGCAAATATGTATTCCGCGGTAAAAAGTTGCAAAAGGATGAGAAAAAACTTGTTTTTTAAGAAATGAGCCCTTATTGTTATCACTTATCTATCTCAATAATTTAACAATTTGAGAGACGCTTTGCATACGAAAGTTGTTTGACAAAGACGTCTTTCTTGAGTATCACCCCCTTGGAGTCGCAATGAAAAAAAGTATTCACCCTAAATATCAGCAAGTATTGTTTGTAGATTCTGCTACAGGGCACCGTTTTGTGTGCGGTTCAACATTGCAATCTGCGCAAACCGAAACATTCGAGGGAAAGCAATATCCCGTAGTGCCTGTTTCTACCTCATCAGCTTCGCATCCATTTTTTACTGGCAGTAAGCAACTTGTTGATGCCGAAGGCCGTGTTGAGAAGTTTAACAAGCGCTTTAGAAGCCATGTTAAAAAAGAAGCTTCTGGTGAAGAAGGACAAGAACAGCAAGAAGGACAAGGACAAGAAGAGAAAAACAAAGAAGCTCAACCTGAGTCAAAAGCTCCTAAAAAAGCAATTGTTCGTAAGTAATCATTTGTTTTTTTGCCTGTAGTTGAAGTCTAGAAATGAAGATTCGGGCTTGGGGCAACTTACAAAGAAACTTCGATCATAAAATTACCTCTCTGTGATCTCTGTAGTAGGAAAATCTACCGCAGAGATCCCGGAGGACACAGAGTATAGCAAATTGATCGAAAAGTGAACAAAGCCTGAACTTGAATTAGCTTGTTTACTATCTTTTTAAGCTCAGTTGCTTACATAATTTATGTTAAAAAAATATTATTATTCTAGATTTGCATTTTTAGAGTTTTCTCTGTGTTTTATTCGCCTTTCATATGTCCAAGGATCTATTGCCGCTATGGAAAATAAAATCCGTGCCTTAATTTCCCGCTTACATGAGCTCGAAGCCGTTCTCGGGCATCCCGAAGTGTTTTTAGACCAAAAGAAATATCGCGTGCTCGCGCAAGAACATGCTTATTTGGCAGAGGTAAAGCTTATATGGGACACTATTCAGGCTTCGCATAAGCAGGTTAAAGAAAATAGAGAAATGCTTTCTGCGGAAAGGGATCTAGAGTTTGTTGAGGTCCTACGTGAAGACATCCAGCAATTAGAGGCAAAGATTGTTGATCTTCAATTACAGCTAGAACGATTATTAGTGCCTCCTGATCCAAATGATAGCTGCAATACCATTTTAGAACTACGCGCTGGAACCGGTGGGGATGAAGCGGCGTTATTTGTTGGTGATTGCATTAGGATGTATAAGCTTTATGCCGATAAGAAGAAGTGGACGTATGAGACCTTGTCGTGTACGCCTTCAGAGATGGGAGGTTTTAAAGAATATGTCATGGTTCTAACGGGTAATAATGTACATCGTTTTTTACAGCATGAAGGCGGAACTCATCGCGTGCAACGTGTCCCTACAACCGAAGCTCAAGGGCGTGTGCATACTTCCGCGATCACCATTGCAGTTATGCTCGAGCCCGATGAAGATGCAGATGATGTAGTTATAGATGACAAAGATTTACGAGTAGATACCTACCGATCCTCCGGTGCCGGTGGTCAGCACGTGAACAAAACCGATAGCGCCGTGCGCTTGACGCATCTTCCCACAGGCCTTGTGGTCTATTGCCAAGCTGAACGCAGTCAACATAAAAACAAAGATAGAGCCATGCTCTTGCTGAAAGCTAAAATTCTTGATGCAGAGCTGCTAAAGAAAAATGCAGCTATTGCAAGTACGCGTGCGATGCAAGTGGGTAGCGGCGATCGATCAGAGCGAATTCGCACCTATAATTTTTCTCAAAATCGCTTGACAGATCACCGGATCAACCTGACAAAATACAATCTTGATCAAGTGATGGATGGTGAGCTTGAAGATATTACAACAGCACTTGTTGCTCACTTCTATCAGGAAAAACTTAAATCAGAAGAAGTTTGAGGATATATTTTGCGGACCATTTTAGAAATTCTTACACTTTCCACAGATTATCTTACCCGTAAAGGAATTTTGCAACCCCGTTTGCAAGCTGAAGAATTAGTTAGTCAATCTTTAGGCCTCAAACGCATGGATCTTTATATTCAGTTCGATCGACCGTTAGTTGATGAAGAACTTTCCAAGTGTAGAGATTGGCTTCAACGGCGAGGGCAGGGAGAGCCATTGCAGTACATTCATGGTCAAGTTGATTTTTTTGATTGCATGATCAAAGTAACATCCGCCGTGTTAATACCGAGACAGGAAACCGAGATCTTGGTAGATAAAATTTCAAAAGTTTTAGCGCATGAAACCTTAGCTAATAAAGTTTTGTGGGATATTTGCTGTGGATCGGGGTGTATAGGCATTGCACTAAAGAAACGATTTCCCGATTTAACAGTTTGTTTATCTGATATTTCAGCAGAAGCTTTGACTGTGGCTGCGGAAAATGCGAAGAGTAATTTTGTAGAAGTTGAGCTTTTAGAAGGGGATTTACTCCTTCCTTTTAAAGAAAAATTCTCGGATTTTGTTGTATGTAACCCACCTTATATCTCCGAAAAAGAATTTTCTGCACTCGATATTGAAGTGCGTGCACATGAGCCGCGTCGAGCATTAATTAGCGGTGAAAGCGGATTGGAATTTTACAAACGACTTGCAAATGACCTGCCATCGCATCTTAATTCGGGTAGTAAAGTGTGGTTTGAAATTGGCGCGAATCAAGGGCAGGCCGTGCAAAGCCTATTTCAAGGTGCATTTTGGAAAAAGTGTTGTGTGGAGAATGATTGGTCTGGTCATGAAAGATTCTTTTCCCTTGAAATTGAATGATTTTTTAAGTATCATGCCTTCATTATATCAGCTTTTCGTGCAGTTTTCGCCGACACATTGCAACGCGGTTGTAATTAACGGCCTGAAGACCACTTATAAGCATGGCGCTATAAATTACTGTTACGGTTTTTAATTATGCTCGGCGTATTGACAGATAAGATGCAGGGTCTGCTATCGAAGATTGCAGGCAAAAAAAAGCTGACTGAAGATAATATATCCGAAGCTGTTAGCGAAGTGCGCATGGCGCTGCTTGAAGCTGATGTTAATTACGGCGTGGCTAAAACACTTGTTAAACGCGTTAAAGAAAAAGCTCTGGGTGACGTCGTTATTAAGGCAGTATCCCCCGGGCAGCAATTTATTAAAATTGTCCACGATGAGCTAGTTGCTTTAATGGGAGAAGGGGAAGCCCCTCTGCACCTCACTGAAAAGCCTGCTGTAGTGATGCTTTGTGG
>JACDGH010000261.1 GCA_013815395.1 Parachlamydiaceae bacterium | reverse complement strand
GGTCTATGCTTTAGATGATCCTACAAAAGTAATCATAGTACCAAAAAATATGTCTGTGCTGAGTATGCGGCAATTCCGGCAAGTGGAATCCAATTGTTTTGATATCGAGCCGGCTCATTTAGAGATCTATGCTGAAGGATCCTGGGCGATTATGGAACGGCTGCATCCTTTGGAGTCGCGTCAATGGCAAACTCTTTCTGGAGACTTGCATTTACATCCCTTAGACACTCCTTTGGTGAACGAGTTAAGTGGCTTAATTGGAAAAAGCCTTAAGGCACAAATTACACCCCTGAATTTTGCGGCCACAGCCTTAATGTACGATCATCAATTCAAGATTAAAGCATTAAAACCCATGAAGATACAATCTCTTGATTTTAATGCTTTGGAAGATTTTGCTTATGCATGCGCGGGCCACAATACGGCAGTTTTTAAACAACTGATGATAAAGTCGGGTCTATTTTCACATCCTATTGGGAAATTTTACCATGAGTTAATTAAAAATGCCTTGAAAGGCGATCAAACATCGATTGATGATATGGCAGGAATTTACAAAATTGGGGATGCTAAAGTGGTTGATAGAGGAATAGTGCTTGTGAAAGAGGTGTTGGCCTTACGCGATCAAATGAGCTTAAAAATGCGGCATGCCCACCCCGAGAAAGAGATGAAAAGCATTTTAATGGAAGTGAACGCTAAATTGATGCACTCTCACCATGAATCAAAGGGATGTGGTCGGTTGTCACCCTAGCGAGAGTTTATTTCGCTTCGCGAAATGAACTCATGCTAGAGCACAAATCGTTGCTTGACGTCCCGTGTTTTTTGAACTGCTATTGGAGCGTCTATAAGAAAAATAATCTTGAGGATTAGCAAAAGTATCAATGCGTGCAATTTGAATGTGGTGGGGAAGAAGCCCTGCTTGAGTGAGTTGCCATTCGCTAATGTCCCAAAAATTGAAATAATTTGGGCATGTTTGAAATTCCCAAAAGGATTCTGGTAGCTCTGTTTTATAGTTGATGAATTGAGAATTTTCCGGACCAAGACTGGGGGAAATACAAACTATTAAGTCTTTGGGTTTAGTGTGAAACTCTTTCTTCATTTGAAGAATAGTATGTTGATAAATATTTTGTACACTACCCCGCCAACCACAATGGACATTTGCTAGGGCATGATGCGTGGGGTCATAGAAAATGGCGGCTTGGCAGTCCGCCTGCAAAATCATTAAACCCAGATTTTTGGATTGAGTCATAAGAGCATCACATTCCGAAAATTCGGTAATGGCAGAAGAAGTAACCGTTGCAATGTTAATGCCGTGGCATTGCTTTGCGGTAATTAATAGAGGTAGATCAAGGGCTCCAATGATTTTCTGCCGATTTTCTTCAACATTTTCTAAGGTATCGCCCACGCTATTACTAAGATTTAGACTTTCAAAAGCACCATGACTCCCACCGCCGTGTCGTGTGAAAATGGCATGTGTGACTTCTGGATAGTTAGCTAAAAGCTCAAACTCTAGCCATTGAAGGCCATTTTGCTCAATTTGGATCATAGTAAAACCACTATTTTAAGTCAGAGTTGAATGTAAGCAGGCATGCGAATCCACCATCCCAACCGGAAATATTTGGAAGAATTGTTTTAGAAAATTCAGATTTTAATCCCGTCTTTTTGCAGAATTTTTTAATAAGCTTTTCATTTTCTTGTTTAAGGATGCTACAAGTAAGATACCAGATGCAGCCACCTAATGCAAGCAGTGAGGCAGCGTGCGTCAGCAGGCACATTTGCTTTTCTTCTAATTCTCTTAATGCTTCTTCAGTTATGCGCCAGCGTGCCTCAGGTCTTTTATTTAACACGCCGCTATTGCTGCAGGGTACATCCAGAATAATTAAATCAAATGGATGAGAAGCAACATAATTTTCCCCCGGACCACAATTAAGAGAGGCTGAGATATTGTACTTGGAAATGTTTTGGGAAAGACGTCCGATTTTTTCTTGTGAGACGTCATTAGCAAATAGTTTTGCTTCCGGAAATTGATCATGGGCCGCCAATAATTTGCCCCCTGGTGAGGCACATAAATCTAAAATTTGGCGGGGCGGTTTTGTTTGTGCGGCAAGTTCAGCGACCAGTGTTGCGGGGGTAATATTTTGAATGTAATAATTTGGGGATGCAGCCAGATTAGCTAAATTGGTTGCACTGTCAAGCATAGCCATCGGGGCAATCGCATTTGAAATCGGAAGCAAGTGAGGGTTGATTTCTTGATCATGGGCATTAGGGCGGATTCTTGCCATGGTTTTCGGTGCGGTATTGCCTGCTTGTAGAATATCTAATGTGGTGGGGAGGCCATATTCAGCAATTAGGGCGGAAATGAATGCTGAGGGGTAAGAATAGCGGATGCTGAGATCTTCTGCTGCTAAACCTTGAGGAAGGGAGCTTTCAGATAGGGCAGATGTTGATAATTGACGCAATAAAGCATTGAGATAGCTTACAAAGGTATAATGGCAGTGCTTTTTAGCTAATTCTATGGTTTCGTTTGCGATGGCATAGAGGGGCACCCTAGACATAAATACATACTGATAGATCGCTGTTCTAACTAAAGCGCGTTCTTTAAGTTTCAGGGAAAGCTTGCCTTTACTGGAAAGTTTAGCTGCAAAGTAATCTAAAGAAAGGGCCAATCTAGCACTACCAAAGGCTATTTCTTGTGCAAAAGCAAAATCGGCCGAGGTAGGTCTATGCTGGCTTTGCCATTGTTCGAGGGATTGAGAAATGAAGCCCTCGTGGCGCAATGATGTTAATAAAGCAAGGTAAGCAGCTTCGCGGGAGTTCATAAAAAAGGGTAACTCGTTAAATTTCTAAAGGATATGAAGAAGATGATATTTCAATTGGCAGTTTTCTTTCCATAAAATAGCGCGGATTTTCCTTGCCCTCGCATAACTTCTGAAGCTAAGAGTGTTTCTATCCTCTGCGAAGCCCTGGAGTGCTCGGATCTTCCGAGCCCTTTAATTCAGCCAAATCTCTCTAAGCTTTAATGCAAGTTGCAGTAGGAAAAACTTAATCGAAAGAGCCTTCTGGCTACCACTTCCATTTTAGCTTGAAATGTTTTTGGCTGAATTTAAGTGCTCGGAAGATCCGAGCACTTCAGGGAGCTTCGCTCAAGAAGGGTCATGTGCCTTGCAAAATACTTGAGGGGGTGCTCGTCAGCCAGCGGCGTACTGTCCATTCTTGAAACCACAGATGTAAATTTTTCATAGCCACTTCGCACAGGGCTTCATCTTGTTTCTCAAGCCAGTCGCAAGCTTTTTCAATCGACGAACCTTTCTCAAATAAGCTCAAGAGTAGATATTCCACTTGAGAGATCTCCTTCCATGCAGTATCGTTGTTAGAATTGCGAAAAAGACAGTAAAAAATAGGTTTATCGTGCTTTAAATCAGGAAAGTCATGCTCAACCCAATAGTCTGGGGGTTGTTTTAAAAATTCGATGCGAAAATTAAACATGTCGCAATCAAAAGAAAAAAGATGAAGATGGGGTTGTGTAAAAAATATTTTTTTTAACAAAGAAGAGGAATCAATTTCATTTTTATTTTCTGTGACGTGCTCTGAAGAGAGAGGCGTGCCCTCCGGGGCAACAAAACTATAATTAAAGGCCCAATCCAAATTAATCGCATCCAGAATGAGAAGCTTGTCAACTGCTGAATAATTTTCTTCTGTCCACAAAGCCAAGCGATCGCCAATTAAACTGAGTGACCAATGTCTTGGGGGGTATTTAAC
>JACDGH010000260.1 GCA_013815395.1 Parachlamydiaceae bacterium | reverse complement strand
ACCCCCCCCATCACGTCTACTCCCCTAGGAAATGTCCCGACTTCGACTTCTCATCCATTGCCCCTTCCTGCTAGTCACGCTCCCCCTGCCACAACTCCGCTTCTTTCTGGGCCAGGAGGGGCATCCCCTTCCGTTAGTTTAGCTCCAAATACAGCCACCACAGAAAACACTTATGCTATAGGTGTGCGTACACTTAATTCCCCGAAACCGGGGCAAAGAGTGGACTATCATAACAATGATAGATCTGTTGCAATCGGCCTTTCGCGATACTATGCCTCTGTGCATATCTGTGAATTTTTAAGTGGGCAGCCATTAACCCCAGAGCAGGAAAAAGATATTGCGTGGTTTTTTCAAAATTTTCAAGAATTTGGTGCTGAAATACTTTGCCAGCATTGCCAGACTTTACAACAGGTCGATGATGTATTAAATTTAATTAAAAAAACAAACACTGAAAACAAAAATTTATTACAATCTATAAAAAATATAAATAATACTCATGAAAAATTTGAAAAAATTATTAAATCTAAGATGAGTGAAATAGATGCAAGAGTTAATAATATAGCATTGACTTTAGGATTGCCGCCAACAAACACTCCTTTAACAGACGATACTCATATTTTGAATGAATTGCGAACTGATCTTAGTGGCAACTCCCCAAAAAAAACAAAATTAACTGAAGATGAAATCAGATTAGTCGCAAGCCTCCCAGAGAGAGATCGTTTTTTACAAGATTTAGCTTTATTAAATCCATCAGCCTTTTTTGATTTAATACATTTTGCGAGCAAATCAGATAAACCTGCCTTAAAAAATATTTTAACCTTGCCGGGAGTTAGATTGGCTCTAGCAGATGAAAGTCCCACTCTAAACTCAGGAAGCCTAGCTACTAACATAAAAGGTAAAATAAGTTTTCGACCAGGCAATGACAGTCATTTACATTGCCTGCTTTTTGGCTTTTCTTCTTTTGGGGAAGGTAATCCTCTACCCGGCAATGAAAATCAGCACAAAAATCTGCACTGGGAAAAACTGCCCGAAAATCTCCCTCAATTTCAAGGTAATGGTTCTATAGGGGACTTTTTGAGGTTCGATGCTGTTGCCACAGATCTAAAACAAATAGCAAATAAGTGGTTGAGTGATAATAGAGGTCTTCCTGAAGTTAAAGAGCATCTTTTAAAAGAAGCTGCTAAGGCACATTTATCTGGTAAAGAACCTCTAGATCCAAATAAACCAGTAAGTCCTGAAATTCAAACGTTGCTTGATCAATTAGATGAAATCAAGCACGGGGCGCAAGATACATCAGAACGTATATCATTTGATACAAAATTAAGCTCATTAAAAGAGCAATTAGATGAACTAGACCCTCTTAAAAATACTGATCATAATAAAAACATAAAAACTTTGACTGAGGAAATTGATATTTTAAAGAATGAAATAGCAACATTTAAAAAGGATATTGCCTATCTCGAACAAAACAAAATTGATAAATACGGATCAAGGGAATTGAGTGAAAGAACTTTCGAGGTAGCGGAGATAAATAAAAAAACCACATTTTTAAAAGAAAAAGAAAAAAAATTAATTAAAGCAACAGAAGCTCTTAAAGTCAGAAAAGGGCAATTAACGGCTAAAAATGTCGAGATCGCCCAATTAAAAGCTAGAATTAACACTCCCGAGACACCTGAAAATACAGCGAAAATTAACGAACTTGAAAAAGAGCTAATAGATTTATACAAAATTAACCAATTATTACAACTTTCCGAAAAGGAACGTTCTTATTCTATTGAAACTCAATTATATGCCCTTAGTAAAGCTTTTGGTGTTCAAATTGATGTAATTGGATCGGATGGAATAGTTCTTCCCTTTAACGAACCAAATCCACCTGATCCCGCTCTACCTATTGTAACTATTGCAAAGAATGATGATGTAGGCGATTTCAGTTTTGTTTTAGCAGATTTTGTTACTGAAGTTAAAAATGCACGTATTAAAAAAGCAAATCCAAGATCTGCAGCTGCAACGGCATTGGCCTCTGGAGCAATTGCAAGTTCTGCTATAACTCCTGCCACAATAACAACAAAAACAACATCATCCGCTGCATCAGCATCATCATTACCCCCTGCTAAATTTGCAACTCCTAGCACCGGTACCACCACTACCCCAAACTCTAACCAAGCTAATATTTTAACCTCCAGTTCTTCTGACGGTTCTATAGTCTCCCCTGCATCAGCAGGCCCTGCGCCTTATATAACGATTAGCAAAATAGAATTTGATAAAATTACGTATAATGATCCTGATCACGATAAATTGAGTTTTGAAGAATTTCAACTTCGTCAATTGACAATTCAAAAAAATACCTCCCTTGAGAATATCAATAATCTGACTTTTGATGACTTAGATAAAATGCGAGAAATAGTCTCAAAAATAACTCCAAATTCGCAAATTTTATTAGAAGAAAAACAAATATTCCTTAAGGAAATTGATAGACAATCTGAAATACTGTTTAAGCAAGAGAAGACGAAGGCTTCATCTCAAACTAAGCATCTATTAGATAGAACTCAAACATTGCTCGGTTCAATTCTTATTCCAATTGAGCAGAGGTTAGCTTTAATTTCTGTTTTAGAAAATAAGGACTTAGCAAGTGAATATGATAATATTTTAAAAATAGCATCTAAGAGAAAAAAAGAAAATTTTGAAAAAATGAAAAAAAACAAGTCCTTTGTTGCACCTTCCATAACTAAGACTTTAGTCAATAATTTCTTGGACAAGCATCAAGATAAATTAGTAAATAGCCAGGATGTGAATATTGAGGATCAATTAGTCGCTTTTTTTAGTGGAATCTTACTTCCTAAAATTGGCGAACGTATTGATGCAAGTACCTTGGATAACACCTTCAATAACTTAGAATCAAAAGCCATAAATGCAAAAATAGATGAAAACCCAAGGATAGAAGAATATTCAAAAGGTCCAAATAGCAATATATATGTTGAAAACACCTGGGTTATCGATACTTCAAAAAAAAATGAAAATGATCTCGGAGAATTAGAATTCATTCATTGGAAAGCTAATTTTGTAACAAAAACACCCGATAACGGTTTTGAACATCGAAAATCCGCACCTGTTCTAGTTGATCTAAGACCTTTAAAATTGAAAGGTGAGCACGCAGATCAGGCTATAACAATTATTAAAAACCTCTGCAAAAGTGACGAACCGCCAAAGATAGCCACAAAAATTAGTGACATTCCAAAAGAATATAGAGAATTATTAAATTTTCCATTCATTTACACAGCGGAAGACAAAAAAAAATTTATAAATCACGACAACTTAGAGAAATTTTTTAGTGCTGCTTTTCAAAAGCATGTGATGGATGATTTTATTGATAACTACAATAAATTAAGGGGTAATTTTGTTTCAATAAGCACGGAATTGAAAATGAAAATTAACCATGCCTATGCAAAAGCATTGATAGAACCTCCCCCTCCATTTAAGTTCTTGAATTGCTTCACTTATATAGCGGCTTTTTTTGCACGGTCTAATGCTGCAACTGATGTGGCGACTTCTACATCCACTGACTATCAAGCAGAAGAACCAAAATTTTATGATCCTAAAGACTCTATAATAACACCTAAAATGTTAAAGCCTTTCCAAAATCCAACATCTGCGAGCATACCTCATAATTCCCCTCTATTAACCACAAGTGGAACAGAAAAGGCTTATACTGCAACGAATCAACCATCAGCGATAGGTGCATCTGAACCAATAGGCCTCACAAC
>JACDGH010000021.1:11963-17782 GCA_013815395.1 Parachlamydiaceae bacterium | reverse complement strand
AATATGGGATATATTTCGATGATGACGTTAGTATGTGCTAGGTCACAGTGATCATGAACCGCCGTATACGGTTCCGTACGTACGGTGGTGTGAGAGGACGGGAGCGAAAGCTCCCTCCTACTCGATCATTGTGGGAGGCCTAAACAGGGTAGTCAAGGCGGCTCGCCCTGACTCATTTTTGAACCCTTAGTCCTTAGAAAAGCTTTAACTCAAGATACAGCTCAAGTCAAAACATTGCTAATTTCGTTTAAAAATTTTATTGATCAACAGTATGGTCAAATTAAAATTGGCATGAGTGAAAATCAGATCATGTTTTTTAATACGCTTGCATCGCCATCTGCAGCAAGAGATAGAATACATTTCAAAAAATTATTTTAATAGAGATGGCGGATCTAATCCCCAAAGGAAAATGCATTCAAAGAAATTGGGTTAGATACATAAGTGCAACCCTAAAAAAATTTTTATTTTTGGGAGTAGGATGCAAAGTATTATGTCAATTTTCTAATTTAGTTTATTTTATCCCTGAAGAAAAGCTCATTAATTCATAATACCATTTTTAACTTGAATATTCATAGTATATCTTTTATAATAAAATATAGAATATCATAATCGTCTTATAGGATGGGTATTTATGGATGCTTATACAATGGCATTATTTGGAGAAGCTGAGAAGGGGGATTACCGCACTGCCTATTTTTGTCATAGTTTAGATCAACTACTAGACGCTCTTGGCAATCCACCTCCCCAAAGTCGAGGTTTGCATTACGCGGTTCAAGCTCTTCTTTATCACCGCGAGCTGATTTTCTTTCGAGTGCGCGAAGAAGGCTTTAGTTATCAAGATTACTTACTAGGACTTAACAACTTAAAAAACGCTGCTCTTACGCGCATTTCTGCAATTTGTCTGCCGGGAGTAGGGGATTCGGAAATTATCGATGCCATCTCCCCTATATGCGCTATCCACCATAGCATATTAATCACCAATGAAGCGGACTTTTACGATTATTTAACCGAGTTATCGGCCTAATTGTTGGCGTAATATTGCTCTAAGCCTTCTTGAGTAGGTTTCATGCTCTTCTTACCTCTTTGCCAATTAGCCGGACACACTTCCCCGTGCTTCTCAAAATAAATCAAAGCATCTAAAACGCGCACAGCTTCTTCAACGGAGCGCCCTAAGGGGAGGTCATTAATGACTTGATGGCGCACAAGCCCTTCTTTATCAATTAAGAATAAGCCGCGATAAGCGATACCTTCATGGGGAATTAGTACATCGTAATCGGCTGAAATGCGTTGGGTAAGGTCGGACACTAAAGGATAATCAATTCCCTGGATGCCGCCTTTATTGCGAGGAGTATTTAGCCAAGCTAAATGGGAATAACAACTATCCACGGAACAGCCAATGACTTGGGCATTGCGCTTTTCGAACTCTTCTAAAATATCCTGGAAAGCATGCAATTCTGTGGGACACACAAAAGTAAAATCGAGGGGATAAAAAAAGAAAACAACATATTTACCTCGGAAATGCATCAAAGAAAAATCTTCCACGATGCGCCCGCCCACCACAGCTTTAGCTTTAAAATCAGGCGCCTGTTTACCTACCAATGTTCCCATAATCAACCTCACAAGTTTCTTTTGAATTTTTTATTTATCGAAAATCTGTCTTGCCTTGGGCAGCCACACTTCTTGTCCAATCGTCGTATTTAAACCATGACCTGGAAATACACGGACATGCCCGGGCAATTTAGCTAATTTATCTAAAGAAATCCACATTGCCTCAGGCTGGCAGGTAGGAAATGAGAGGTTGCCAATCGTGCCTTTAAAAAGCGTATCCCCTGAAATTAGCACACCCTCTTTTGGACAATAAAAACACACACCGCCTGGTGTGTGGCCAGGCGTATGAATGACTTCAAAATCCAAAGCACCGCAAATTAAATGATCGCCTTCCTTAATTAACTGATCCGGAGTGACTCCTTCAATGGTCATCCAGCATGGCAACTTATCTGTGCCTGGCTGCTCCAAATTGGGAACGTCCAATGTGTGAATTGCTACAGGTATCGAGTATTGAGCTTTTACGGCTGCCGTATCAACGATATGATCCCAATGCGAATGGGTCAGCCAGATGGCTGTAGGTACTAGAGAATTTTTTGCGATAAAATCAGTCAGCTTTGAAAAGCTGCCTGGAGCAGGATCAATGATCACAGCTTGTCTTGTTAATGGACAAGCAATGACATAAGCGTTAGTGCCGAAGGGGCCTGAGGGGAAGGGTTGAATAATCATTGCACCGGAGAGGGCTTGAACCTCTAACCGCCCGGTTCGTAGCCGGGTACTCTATCCAATTGAGCTACCGGTGCAGAGAAGTGACTATCCTACATGAGATCTGTTTTTTTTATCAACCACTAAATCAATTTTGTGTATTTTTTAGAGAGGCAACAGAATAAACTGTAAATTAAATTATTTAATATAACATATCTATTTTTAACTTTTTAAAAGCATTTTACTATTGAATAGTAAAGCAAAATAATATAATATCTTCAAAAAAATAAAAAAATTACAATGCGCATTTTATAAAAGACGATTTCTATTTTATTCTTATAGTCAGGGAAAATTCATGGTAGCAACAATGAACTGCAATTTTACAGTATCGCAAGCTCCCCCAGCAGACCTCGAAAGAGCAAGATTCTTTATGAAAGCAATACTTTCTATACATCCCAAACGTTTTTCAGAACTCCAAGCTTGTAATTCAAAATGCCAAGGTGCCTGTCAAAATGTTTTTGTAGGGAATTGCCAAAGAGTGTTCAATCAAAATGCAAAAAACACTTATGAATTAATTGCTACCCATCTTAAAAATCATTTTTTCAAAAAATCAAAATCTTATGTTCTTGAAGATCAAGTACATAATATAATGTTTTGTGAAGGCCAGAAAACTCAAAAATTTTTAAAAGTTCTCGATCTTATTGATTCATTAAGAAGCTCGACTCTGCCACCCTCTCCTCAAGCAAACTTAACTCGAGCAAAAAAAGCACGCAAAGAGAGAGATGAAAATATCCTTCCGAATAACAGTAATCCCGCACAAAAAACACGTATTTTCCATAGATTTACATTTAGCCCTGACGACATAGCTAAAAGCGCTAACAATGAACTTAGAAAGTCTGTCCCGCAGGTGCATAACGTAGACCTGAATTCTTCATCCATTGAAATCTTTGAAGATTAGATATTTTATAAACTTCGTCATTAATTTACTCTTAAATTTAAAAAGAAGCTCATGATTTCACCTGCAGTCCATAATCTTACTCTACCGCTGCCTCCAACGGCAGACTTTAATAAAGCGAGATTCTTTATGAAAGCGATCCTTTCTACGAACACTCAAAGTTTTCAAGAACTTACTCCTTGTGATCAAAATTGTCAAAATGCTTGTCAAAATGTATTTGAAGGGAATTGCCAGCGAGTTTTCAATTTAAATGCAATCAACACCTATACAAAGATAATATACCATCTTAAAAATAATCATTTCTGTAGAGCAAATGCTGATGACTTAGAAGATTTGTTGCACAATCTCATGCTATGTGTTGGTAGAACAACTCAACTTTTTTTAAAGGCTATCAATCTTGTAGAAACCCTAAAGATGCCTACATTAACACTTTTCCCTCAAGCAAACACCAGGAAATCCAAGAAAGCACGAAAAGAAATCACTTTGCATTTAGCTGAAAAAATTATTGATAAACCTATAAAAATACCTTTTAGCTTTACATTTAGCCCAGATGACATAGAGAAAAGCCTTGAAAATAAACTTAAATTATGGAGTGAATCGGATTTAGCCATAAATAAATTTGATGATCACAACATGGAAGATGTCTAGTTCTATACTTTTTTAAAGGGCTTGTAAAAATTACTTACTAATTATTCGAAAACCATTTTTAAAACTTTACTTCAGAGAAATTAATGATACCGCCTAGAACAATACATAATGATGCACACCCACAATCTTCAGGGCCTGACTGTCAATTAGCCAGGGGCTATATGGAAAGCGTACTCGGGCCTCACTTCAAAGGCAATCTGAAGCGCTGCGATAAAGTATGTAGCAAAGCATGTCAAAATGCATTTGAAATGCACGCTGATGCTACATACAACGCTGTTTTTAATACCCTTATTAACAATAGAAAGTATTATACTACTATAGGCATTCCACCTGATTTAGAAAATAATTTAGAGCAGGTAATGCTGTGTGCTGGTAAGACGAATGCTTACTTTTTAAGGACCATTAATCTGGTTGGTTATTTAAAGCAAATAGAGAATTCAATTCAACAACTTCCTCAGCCTAACTTCAAATCTGCTAAAGCATTTATGAAAAGCATACTTGGTCCGCATTACAAAAGTGATGGTGGAGAGAATGAGAGGGTAATTGATGAGGAAGAGCTGCTCAATATAAACGCCGAATTTACATATAAAATAATTTTTGAAGATTTCAGCATGAATACCATCGATTCTTCAAAAGAAAATATCTATTATTTAAATGAAAATTTACATAATGTTATGCGTTGTACTGGCAATGCAAGTGATACTTTTATAAGTCTTATAAATCTTATTAACCCATTGAAGCCGGAACTGCAAGAATGTGATGAAGCGTCTTGGTCCGAAGAAAAAGGGGTTACCTTGCACCTAGCTCAAGCCACATTACCGATTGATGTTCAACAAAAACAAAAAAAATGTAATCCGCGCTTTTTTACATTTAGTGAAAATCACATTCAAATTAGTCAAGGAATATTGAAAAAAGATTTTAAAGAGAAATCTAATAGATCTCCTCGATTTAATTCAGAATGGGATCCCTGCGATATCCAATTCGTTGATGTTTAAGAAATAGATAATTCATAGTTGATATTTTTTATATTTAGTCTAATGTTATAATTAAAAAGAGTTATTTATGAGTTATTCAATTAATGCAAATTCACCTAGATTTCAAACTTCTTCCAATTTTCTAAGCCCTTCAGCGAATTCAATCCCCTCTCAATCGAAGTCTAGTGATTACCCAGTTAATGCTGTCATCAGTCAAGTTATGAAAGCGACCATACCTATGGGAAATGATCCTGAATTGGAAAATTTTAGAAATGAAATTAGTGGATTAGTGCCTACCCGCAAATTCAGATACTTGCCTGAAAGAATAACTAATCCCAACCTTTTTTTAGAAGATTTACAAATTAGACAAATGCCATCTATGCCTTTTACAGAAGAGGATATCCAACAAATCTATGATATGATAGATGCACATCCCTTGTTACATAAATTACCTTTTTACACGCTCTTCCAACTAGAAATATTTGATCTTCTACAGACATTGAAAACTTTAGCAGATTTCCCACCTGAATATCTTTCAAAATGGGAGAAGATTGAAAAATATTGTCACCGCATTTACTCAGAAGGCCTCATTTTGCTATGGAATAATGGTGGGATTCAAGAAAGTTCACTGTTTATAAAGAAGATATCAGGTGTTTGTGATTTTGCAAAAATGACTTTACCCGCTAATCTCAAAATTCTTTGTCAAAAAGAAGCTAGTAAAGATCACCCATTTGTAACGACATGGCAAAAGTGGGAATGCTGTCAAAGATTACTCACAAAATTCTTTCTGCATGAGGACCGAAAGCGGCTTACATATGGGGTTTTTATAGGGTCATGTGCAGGTATAAAAAAAACATTCCAATTTAACACCATCGAAGAAGCCATACAGGCGGGCAAGCAACTCCAAAAATATGTACAAATCGCAAGTAAAACTATAGGGGCAGCTCCTGAAGAAAATATTCTACCTTTACTCTTGTATTCCTTACATGAAT
>JACDGH010000021.1:1829-11953 GCA_013815395.1 Parachlamydiaceae bacterium | reverse complement strand
TATCTTATGAAATATATCGACAAAGTTTTGAAGAAATGAATACCGCTGAATGCAATTTTCTAATTGAATTGCTAATCAAGCATTTAGACGTTATTAATGCCGCGGGATTAAATGCAAGAGATTCAAGGCCCGCAGACACTGCAGGCACTTGCGATCCTTTTCTAATCGCTACCGCATGGATACGAGACTTTATAAACGTGCTCCAGAGTTCTATTCTCCCTGTGTTGGATCCTGGTTATAAAGATTTACACGCTTATGAAAAACGATTGCATTTAAACCTTATAGGCTTGCAAGCCTATTTGAATAAAATAAAAACACTGAAGATCGGAAAAAAATCCAATGTATTGAAAAAACTCAATTTGAATTTTTTTAATCAAATAACACCTTTAAGTCCACTTATAGCCAGGATTCTAGGAAAAATTAATAATTATAGCAATCACGATAATTTTACGCCTTTTGTAGCTAAAGATCTCAAAGTATTAGCTCGAGAGTTAAAACCATTGATAGCAAATCTCTTCTTATTATTATCTGACTGCACAAATAAACATTCTGATAAATTGAAAAATATGGACCTTCTTGACAGAACAGCTAATATAGGGGAAGTGTTACTTATAAAGCATGATATAGATGCATTACTTTTTCGAAAAAGCCCTTGGCCACAGCAGCTTCCCGAAGAATATATGCAATTTATTAGCTTAGAAACAGAAAAAGAAGATAATCAAAATGAAACGCTAGACTCTGCACTTTTGGAAACGGATATCATCTCTTCTCTAAGCGAAGAGGAAGACGAGGGCGCGCTAACGGTATTAGATGAAGATGAACAAAATTTAATTTCCCTGAATACTGAAGAAAAAAAATATCCTTCTCTTATCAATGCAGAAGAAAAATTTCCATCCATGAGTGAAGACGAAGAAGATGATGAAGTAGAAGATTCTACTACTTCTCCTTCGCTTAATTCCACTTCTTCTGACTCAAGCACGGCAATAATACCTACCAAGCGCTTTGATCTGAAAGAGAATATGTCATTAAGACTGCTGGGGCGAGCCTTAAAAAAATTAAGACTGAGACGAGAGGAAGGCAGTCGCCATACATTATGGGTCGATCCTCAAGGCCGAAAACTGATAGGGCCGAGACATGGCATACCTGGGCGCGGCCTTATGCATGCCATGCAAAATCAGTTTAATGCAATGCAAGAAAACAAAGATTACAAAGAAAATCCAAATACTAATATATTAACTCCCTCTCAACCTCAAATTGCAAAAAAACATAATAACAAGCCTAAGCGACGTTGATTCACCATTTTTTTTAAATAACTGGAGTATGATTTAGCCTATGTGGAACTATCGATTCCTAATACGTATTGATTTTCGAATGATTCCGGTTATTCTAGGGTTGCTATTGATCAGCCTACTAATCGTCTCTGCTTTTTCGGTAGACGTGGGACAGGAAGCCTATGAAGAAGGCTTTTTCACTCTCGAAGTTAAAAAGCAGCTGAAAGGCTTTGCGCTTGGATGCGCTGTATTTTTATTCTTTGCCGGTTTTGATTACAATAAATTGCGCGACTGGGCTTGGCTATTTTATGTGATCATGCTTTTTTTACTTGTGGGCTTGTTTTTCACAGATGCAATCCAACATGTGCACCGCTGGTACCGCCTCCCTATCATTAATATGAACTTTCAACCCTCTGAATATGCAAAATTGGTTGTCGTCATCACATTAAGCTGGTTTCTAGAGCGCAGGCGCTCTCAGGCATCATCATGGAATACGGCTTTTTTTGGGAGTCTCATTGCGGGAGTGCCTTTTCTGCTTATTCTCAAACAGCCTGATCTTGGCACCGCCCTTGTTCTTTTCCCGATTACTCTCGTGATGTTTTATTTTGGCAATGTGCGGCCCATAGTCATTAAAGTGATGACATGGATGGGAAGTTGCGCTTTGATCTTTGTTGCCCTTATCTTTTTAGGGATTGTTCCACATGAAGAAGCTCGCCCTTATGTGACAAAAGTTTTAAAAGATTATCAATTCGATCGCCTTGATCCGAATACTCATCATCAAAAAGCGGCAGCCACAGCCATTGCTTTAGGGGGCCTCACAGGCAAAGGATGGCGCAAAAGCGAATTTACAGGCGGTGGCTGGTTGCCAGCCCCCTACACTGATTCTGTCTTTCCAGCCTTTGGAGAAGAGTTTGGCTTTTTTGGACTGCTTTTAATGATGGTTTTATTTTACGCCTTGATCTATTTTAGTTTTCAAGTGACCGCTGTAGCGAGTGACCAATTCGGTCGCCTATTGTCAGCTGGAGTAAGCGTTTATTTAGCCATGCATATTCTTGTGAATATTGGCATGATGAGCGGTTTTTTACCCATCACAGGCGTACCCTTAGTGCTTGTCACCTACGGTGGTTCCTCCATCCTATCAACAATGACTGCTTTGGGAATTTTACAGAGTATTTATAGCCGGAGATTTATGTTCTAATGACTAAGCACGAATTTCTTTTTTCACCTGGGCAATGGGTTGGCGAGGGGAGAATTACTTTTAGTTCTTCAGCAGACCACTTGCGTTTCTATACCAAATGGTTAATCACTAAAGATGCCATCGGTAATCTGCTTTGCCAACAACATGTAGAAATGGAAGGAGGACAAGATCGCGTAATCAATGCTTTTTTGGTCTCTAATATAACACCCGATTCTTTTGCAATCGAATTATCCAATGATCTTTTAGATAAAGTTTCAGGGAAAGGGATTATTGATCCTCAAACAATTGCGTGGGAATTTCGCGGTCATAATGATTTTGAAGGCTTCGAGGTGTATGAATCTCAAGCGAATGGTGATTACATGCTACATGCTGAATACTCTTCTTTAGAGCAGTTTCGGACAATTATTGATGGGCGCATTTGGAAAAAATCTACATAAAAATATTCTTAATGAAAGTAGATAGCAATTGATATTTAAACCAAAATAATGATAAAATATTGCCTTTAAATTTAATTAAAGGTTAATAAAATGGTTTCATTTAATAATTCAAATCCCATCCGTTCTTTGTATGAAGATAAATTAATTCCTCTCAAAACTTCTTCTAATTCTACATCAGATTCGGTATCAAGTATTGTGCAAGCTATTCTACCCCAAGAAAAAGACCCTTTATTACAAAATATTATAAACAAAACAGTTTGTTTATCCTCCACTCCTTCCCCATTTCGAGTCATGTTGACGCCTGAAAACGACATAGCAGTTTGGGAAGAATCAGAAAGAGTTACTTCAGCTCTATCTTTTTTTAAACATCTTAATGTTGATCCAAATCTAGTGACCTCTTTTAATTCCAATGACATTGCGCAAATATACAAAATGATTGATGCTCAACCTGTTTCATACAGAATAAATATCTACACACTTTTAGGATTTCACTTCTCCCATTACCTTAATGAATTAAAAACTTTAGAATCCGTATCTTTAAAAACACGAAAGATTTTGATCAATTCCTTGCAATCTGATTATATAGAGCTGCATACGAACTATTCAAATACCATGTTAAAAAGCATCAATTTAATAAACGAATCTATTAAAAATAAAGATAAAAAAACCGATAAATTTTTTGATGAGTTTAAAGACTTTTTAAGTTTATTTTTAAAATTTTACAATAATCTACCACTCCGACTTATTCTAGAAAACATAAGTCTCAATTTTTACCCAGGTATAAGCGAATTAAATTTTGCTTCCTCATTAGAGGGTGCATTGGCAGGGGGAAAAGAACTAAATTTATACATAAAGCTGATTACTGATGCTATTTTGCAAGAAAATCTTCTACCCGCATTCGATTGTATATTTAAAGAGATAGCCGAAAAAATAAACGCTTGTGATTTTGATAATATTGAAAATTTAGCAAAAACAGCCGAACAATGCCATGACATCACTCATTTTATCGCTGAGCAAGGGGAAATTGTCGGGAAATATAATATGATCCATAAGACTAAATACCCTTTTATATTTACCTTCTTGGGAGACATTATGTACATGCTTCAGTGTGTCATACTTCTAGGAATCGACCCTTCGTATTCTGAACTCATACGCTATGAAGGACGCATGGTCATTTTTTTATTTAAAATCGACAATTTTCTTCATCAATTTATGCAAAAAAAAGTGAATAAAAAAATGGCTCACTTTGAAAAATTTTATCACAAAACCTTAAATGAAATATTTGAAATTAAAGGAAAAATTAAAAATATTTCTGATAAAATCACCCAGTACTATAATGCAAATTTTTTTTCTTTTCCTTATATTATTAAAGATTTATTCGCATTATCTGAAATTTTAAAAGATCTAAATGGGGATATATTAAGAAGGATAGAATTTTTAACAAATGAACATTCCAGCAAGCTGAAAGACATTCCCCTTTTGGAAGAAACAGCCTTACTCGCTCAATTATTTGTTCTCTCGCACGATATTAATATGTTATTATATGGGGAAAGCCCGTGGACGGGTGAACCTTACGTACTTCCTTTAGCATATCTAAATTTTATCGGCCTTGAAATTGAGAAAGACGAGGATAATGACAATTATTCAGCAAGCTCAGCTTTATCGAGTGAAGCTTCTTCGTCAGTTTTTCCAACTACAGAAACTACCCTCGAAGCAAATATAATTGATATAAGTTCATCATCTTATTTATCCCCAATTCTCACTGCGGATGCTTCTCCACCTATTTTTCACCGCTCTGATCTAACTCCAACTTTGACGGGATCCATCGAAGAGGCTAACTTAGAAATAGAATCGTCTGTTTTAGAAAACTTAGGTACATTAACTCTAGCTCCAGAGCCATCCACATTAGTCATTAAGGAAAATTTGGTCATTAGAAACCTTGAACGCACTTTAAGAAGATTAGGACTCGAAAAAGAAGAAGGCAGAAGTCACACAGGGTGGAAACTTCCTCTGGGAGGAAAGCTAATGGTCCCGAGACATGGAAAAATTGGCTGGGGTCTGCTTAATGCAATACAAAGAGAATATAATCAAATGCAAGAGAATAAATCTAATCAAGAAAGCAAGCAGAACAGTATCTATTTAGCCCCTGTTATTCAAAAGAAAAAGATTAAAACAACTATGCGACGTTAATCATAAATGAGTTCAAATCAATTCTAAAGCGACATAAAAAAACCTGAACCTTGGCTTCACCAAGGTTCAGGCTAAAAGTCAAAAACCCACGCACTAATTAGTATAACTACGCTTTGATTTTGATATCAACGCCAGCAGGCAAAGTCAACGTCTTAAGAGCGTCGATAGTTTTGCTAGTTGGATTAATAATATCAATTAAGCGCTTATGCGTACGAATTTCAAACTGCTCGCGTGATTTGCGGTCGATGTTTGGCGAACGCAAAACGGTGTAGATCTCTCTGCGTGTTGGTAGAGGAATCGGACCGGCCACAGCTGCGCCCGTGCGCTTAGCAGTTTCTACAATATCTGCAGTTGAGCGATCAAGGATGCGCTGATCATAACCTTTGAGACGGATGCGGATTTTTTGACGCGCGGCTCTTGGTTGTGTCTGCGACTTCTCCTGCTTTGCTTGTTTTTCTTGTTTTGCCATAAGTAACCTAAAATCCTACTTCTTAGTGATTTCTTCTTGAATTTTTGCTGGAACGCGCTCAAAGTGGCTTGGCTCCATGACATACGTTGCACGACCTGATGACAGGGAGCGCAATTGTGTCGAGTAACCGAACATTTCACTGAGTGGCACTTCGGCTTGAATAATAATCGCGCCTTTGTGATTTTCTTGACCCATAATCTGGCCGCGGCGTCTATTCAAGTCGCCAATAACGTCACCCATTGCAATTTCAGGGCAAGTCACGTCAACTTTCATAATTGGTTCAAGAAGAATTGGCTTAGCTTTACGAGCCGCTTCTTTTAGAGCCATTGATCCGCAGATTTTAAATGCCATTTCATTAGAGTCAACATCGTGGTAAGAACCGAAGACGATGTTGATGACAACATCAACAAGACCGTAACCAGCAAGAACCCCAGTCGTTAAGCCTTCCTCAATCCCCTTGATCACAGCAGGAATGTATTCTTTAGGAATAACACCGCCGACGATCTTGTTGTTGATCTCATTGCCTTTGCCTTTTTCATTCGGAGCAATTTCCAATTCGACGTGAGCATATTGACCACGGCCACCGGACTGCTTAACGAACTTAGTTTTGACATCAGCAGGGATTGTGATAGTTTCTTTATAGGAAACTTGTGGTTTACCCACATTAGCTTCAACGCCAAATTCACGCTTCATGCGGTCATGAAGAATCTCTAAGTGAAGTTCTCCCATACCCGCAATGATGGTTTGTCCTGTTTCCTCGTTAGTAAAGACCCTAAAAGTAGGATCTTCTTCTGACAAGGCATTCAAAGCCATCCCTAGTTTTTCACGGTCGGCTTTGGATTTAGGCTCAATTGCCATCGAAATAACAGGATCAGGAAATTCCATTTTTTCTAGAAGTAAAGGCCTATCAGCAGAACAAAGAGTATCGCCCGTGCTTGCTTTTTTCAAACCAATGCAAGCCGCAATATCGCCAGCATGGAATTCATCGCGCTCTTCGCGTTTATTCGCATGCATCTCAAGAACGCGTGAAATTCTTTCACCCTTAGAATCTTTGGTACTATTGATCAGGTTCATGCCCTTAATCAACGTTCCGCTATAAATACGGATAAAAGTCAATCTACCGACATAAGGGTCAGTCATGATCTTAAATGCCAAAGCAGCAAATGGTCCATCATCTTCTGGACTTAGCAAAATTTCTTCGCCTGAAGTTAGATCATGCGCTTTGATTTTACCGCGATCTAAAGGCGAAGGCATCCAGTTAACCACCGCATCCAATAACTGCTGCACACCTTTATTCTTAAAGGCTGAGCCGCACAATACAGGATTGAATTTATTAGCGCATACACCCTTGCGGATGGCTGCATGAATTTCTTCTACTGTCAAAGACTCTGGATTTTCAAGAACTTTCGTCATGAAAATTTCATTCTCTTCATCAACAGTTGCCAATTCTTCTAACAAATCAGCGCGCATAGCTTGGCACTTTTCAAGAAGGTCAGCTGGAATATCTGTTTCTTCCCAATCCGCACCCAAGGTTTCGTCGTGGAAATAGAGGGCTCTCATGGTAACAAGATCGACCATGCCCTTGAATTCAGATTCGGCACCAATAGGGCAATGCACAGGAATTGCATTCGCATGCAATTTCTCTTTCATTGTATTAACAGCATCAAAGAAGTCTGCACCGGTACGGTCCATCTTATTGACAAAGCAAATACGCGGCACGCCATATTTATCAGCTTGACGCCATACGGTCTCAGATTGTGGTTCTACACCGGATACGGAGCAGAATACAGCCACCGAGCCATCAAGAACGCGCAGTGAACGTTCCACTTCGATCGTAAAGTCGACGTGGCCCGGGGTATCAATGATATTGATCTTGGCATCTTTCCAGAATACTGTTGTCGCCGCAGACGTGATCGTGATCCCACGTTCCTGCTCTTGCTCCATCCAGTCCATTGTCGCTGCGCCTTCATGCACTTCGCCCATGCGGTGAACGCGTCCTGTATAATACAGGATACGTTCAGTGGTTGTAGTCTTACCAGCATCAATGTGAGCCATGATGCCGATATTACGTACGTTTTGGAGTTTTTCTTTTGCTGGTCTAACCATGCGTATAGTCTCCTGTTACCACTTGTAATGAGCGAAAGCTTTGTTGGCCTCTGCCATTCTATGGGTATCGTCTTTCTTTTTAATGGTCGCGCCTTGATTGTTAAAACAATCGACAAGTTCACCGGCTAAGCCGTCTTCCATTGAGCGTCCTGTTTTAGCTCGCGAATGAGCAATGATCCAACGCATAGCCAATGAAACACGACGATTTGGCGCAATTTCGATAGGCACTTGATAAGTAGCTCCACCGATACGGCGGGATTTTACTTCAAGCGCAGGCTTAGCATTTTCCAAAGCTTGTTCAAAAGCTTCTACAGTGTTTTCTGCTTTTATTTTTTTAGCAAATTTATCTAGCGCGTTGTAAATTAAGCGGCGCGCGGTAGACTTTTTGCCACCTTCCATAACTTTATTGATGAATTTTGCCAATATTGTGCTTCCGAACATGGGATCTGGATCGATTTCCCGTTTGACTGCACGACGTCTTCTGGACATGTTTTCCTCGTTATTTTTTGCTTTATTCTTCTAAACAGTGTTATCCGTCGAAGGCAAGATCTATTCTTTCACCCGGCTTCTTTTAAGAAGCCTGTGCGTGATTTGCGTTTTTACTATTTTCAAAACGCGAATCGCGGACCAAAATATTCATTGATGAATATTTTAGCGTTACTTAGGCTTTTTAGCCCCGTACTTCGATCTACCTTGTTTGCGGTCTTTTACTGCCGCACAGTCTAATGCTCCACGCACGATATGGTAACGTACGCCTGGTAAGTCCTTAACACGTCCGCCACGAACAAGTACAATACTGTGCTCTTGGAGGTTATGGCCTTCACCACCGATGTAAGCGATGACTTCTTGACCTGTTGATAAACGCACCCAGGCTACTTTACGCAAAGCTGAGTTAGGTTTTTTAGGTGTCTTTGTTTTCACCTGTAAGCAAACGCCACGTCTTTGCGGGCATTTTACTAGGGCTGGAGACTTACTGCGTTTTGTTTTAGCGCAACGCGGCTGTCTAACAAGCTGATTAATAGTCGGCATGTGTGCCTTCTCCTTAATATTGATAATCTGGTCTGTTAACTGATTTAGATACCTCTTTCCTAGAGATAGACCTCTCCCTAGGCAAGATAACTGGCGATTATAAAAGATTAAGATAAAACTAGCAAGGGGAAATGGAAAGGTAAATGGCCTTCCTTGCAAAAGGGTGTAAGTAAAAGGCAAAAAGAGAGTGAAGTGTGCAAAAAAGAAGAACCAGTCCCTGATTAAAGATATTTTGATTGATCATCCCACACCTACAGTTTCGCTCGCTTGGGGCTAACTTCCAGCGTGGGCCACATAATGATAGAAGAAAAAAGGGCAATAAAGAGAAGGTCAATGAAGTTTCATGCATGTACACATAGATTAATTAATCTATGGAAATCACAAAACATTAAAAATAAGATTATTGTGCATCTAAATCCCTAAAAGTACGTTTTAAAAATTAAATTTGACTCTATTATTAAATTTCTTCATAATTAAGTTATATGAAATATAAATATATTAATATAATTAAATTGGACAAAATTAATAAATTCTGTTTTTAAAAAGGGGATTATATGCTACCAATGCCATCTCGAGAAAATTTACGCGGACAAGAAGAAGGAATTGAACTCACCACTTATAACCAAGCTCAAAATGGAAATAAGATTGCTGTAACTAAAGTAAATATGAGTGTAAAGCAGGCGATTAGACGCGTTGGAATAGAAAAAAAACTAGATCAAAAGATTCAAGAACTTAAGCTTAGCTTAGAGACTACAGAAAAAGAAGTTCAAAAACTAACCCCCTCTTTATTTGCGCGTGTCAGCAAATCGATAAAAAGAGGTAGCAGACCGGAAGGAGGAATTGAGAACACGCCTGAAATAATAAATAAATCCCTGGAAGTTAAAACTATAAAACAGCAAATCATTGATCTTAAGCAATTTAGGAAAGATATTAAGTCTACAGGAAAACAAAATGAGGTAGCACTGAAGGATAATTTAAACAAAATTTCTGATAGATTAGAATTAATTGAAAATGAAATTGGTATAGAGCAAGCGACTAACATAACGAAAGAATTTGAAGAAAAACTTATAGTTAAAGAACAAGCGGCCAGACCGGGAACTAATATCTTTTCGAGCGCTTCTGCCAAATACTTTCGTGCAAAATTTGATGTACAAAATAAAATCGTTCAAGATTTTAAGGAATTATATGCTCCTTCTCCCGATGAAATCAAGAAATTTGCCTATGCAGTTATTGCTTTAGAGAATTTGAATGTCGAATTTGACAATGTTTGCAAAGCATATAGTAACGTAAAAAGTGAATTGAAAAATGTTTTTATTAACCTGGCAGCGATCAAAAAAGTTTGCAATGTAGAAATAGATATACAAAATTCCCAATTATCAAAAAATTCTAAATTCCTGAAGAACTCACATAAACAACTTCATGGC
>JACDGH010000021.1:0-1819 GCA_013815395.1 Parachlamydiaceae bacterium | reverse complement strand
ATGATTTAGATAAGGCCAAGACTGAAGCTGATATAAACAAAATCCTCGATAAAATTACTAAGGAAAAGGTTTTTAGTAGACCTAATGGCAAAAAAACAATGCAAACCGAAGTATCTATTCTATTATCTGAAAGTCAGACAATACACCGGCAGATCATTCAAGCAAATCTTCAGGAAAAAATAAGGGAGTTATCAGGCCAATCAGAGCATCCAGATCTAAATAAACCGTCCAAAACATTAAAATCTCTTTTAGGTCTGAAGTCTAAAGCACTCGAATTAGTTCCCAATGAGACAATAAAAAGCCATGACCTTCCTCCTTTACTTTATACGAACTACGTAGGACGACAAGCATTTTATGAAGACGTACTAAAAAGATCACCTCTGGACCATGTAGCAAAGGCAGAAATACAAGAAAAAAAGAAAAAACTTGATACAGAATTTGATGAGCAAGTCTCTAATGCTGAGGATTCCTATGTTTCTTGGAATACATATATTGAGGCAGTTACTCAGTTGAGTAATGATTTGTTACACCCTTCCAAGAAAGATGATTAACATTAAAAGGTTGGCGAACATTAGATCCAAAAAAAGGGGAGTTTTATGCGTATACCAAGTTCAAGTGATCCTTCCAAGATTGAAATGCAAAAAATGCAATCGCTTGCAAAAACTAGTCGTAAACCGATAACTCCCTCATATGACACTCTAATAGCTAAAAAGGTCGGGCATGCCATCAAAAATGCTGAATTACATAAGAAATTAGATCAAAGGATACAAAATCTGAAAGTTGCACTAAAAGAAAAAGAAAATGAGATTACAAAATCAACACCCTCACTAATCGCTCGATTGCGCCAATATGTTCAACGAGACAATAATTCAGGAGCACGAATGGAGAATACAGTTAGAGGAGCTGTTAAGAAAATTCACTTAAGTAAGGCAGCAGCTGAAATAAAAAAGGAGATCGTTGAACTTAAGCAATTGATGGATGAAAGCAAAGCTCTTCGTAAAAAAACTGAGCCTGCACAAGCAATTGGGATAAAAGATCTTAATGCTAAATTCGAGAAATTTAAAGCTCAACACACTTTAAAACAAGCAGAGACCTCCAATCCAATCGAGGACTTATTAAAATTTGATGCCGATTCAGAGGCTATGCAGACAGTTCTAGATTTTGCTTTAAATTTAGGAAAAAAATTTCGTATTAAAGAAAATGAACAGTCTTCGAATCCTTTAAGTTTTCCAAAAGCTTGCCTTGAGAATTTTCGCGAAAAGTGGAAAGTTCAAAAAAATATTGTTAATCTTTTTGAAATAAAAAAAATATATAACTATCAAATCACCATAAAAGATATTGAAAATTTTGCAAAAGCGGCTTTGGCTTTGGAGGAACTTGCTAGAGATTTTGAAAAAGCCTGCGACGCTTCAGTCAAATTAAATACAACTTTAAATTCTTTTTCCAAAAATTTGAATGAAATTCAAACAATATGTGAAAAAAGCATTCCTGATGTCCAAAAAGAATTAAAAAAAATATTAACAAAAGACAGCAAACTTCTTCATGCAGAATATCAAGACCTGGCTGCAAATCTTAAAAATTTTCAAAAAATCAAAACAGTTGCGGATTTTGAAAGTATGGAAAAAAAACTTAATGATAATAATAAAAAAATGCAGTTTGTAAAAAATCATAGTGAAAAATTTGACAAAAAGTTAAGTGAGGCCTCAGGAAAATGATTTCAAGGTCCGCAGTAATCAATGATAAGCCGTTCATTCAAGAAAACTTAAAAAGTATTATAGCTAAGTTTCAGGATCAAGTTGATTCGAAAAGCCATTTGTAC
>JACDGH010000259.1 GCA_013815395.1 Parachlamydiaceae bacterium | reverse complement strand
ATAGAGTCTTTACGAAATGTTCATCGTCTTATCCATTGCTTTAATACCACCCATCAAGTCCACTTTCTGTGTAAAACTTTTAATTTCACCTCCGCCCCCAATTCTTCCCAAGAACGTAATTTATTATTTTTTAAATAAAAACTTTTATTTAAAAAATAATAAATTTATTAGTATGTTTATTTATTTTTTGATAATATTAGATATAATAAAGGATTACAAATATTTTATATATACATGTATTTATACGAATTCAATCTGATTTTTAAGTGCGTTTAGATATCATTGTAATGAGGTATTGTTATGACAGTGGAACCAGTAAGCGGATTCTCACAAAATACTACACACAAAAATCAAAATTTTGAAAAATTAAAATCAGATATTAATCAATTAAATGAAAAAAATATTGATGTTGGTGTTATTGGCAAAATACGTCAGCTTTGGGGCTATATAAGTATTAAATTAGGACATCGTTCAAGTTTAAAATCCTTGACTCATATGTCGGCCGAACACATGAGTCAAGGGCAATTAGCAGGGGGTTTGATATGTAAGGTAACTCCTAAAATCATTGATACTTTAGAAAAAATTCAATTAGAAAATAGACAAATTATCAGCCAGCTCGATTATGCAAAAGAGATAAGTAGAATAATGTATTTACCAAATGTGATTGACTTTTTTGATTTTCGAGGGGTGGCAGCTAGAGTTAAAAATGACATTTCTAAACTTGAAAAAGGACAAAGTCTACTAATACCAAGCGATTGTAAAGGTCATGCTATGACGATGTCAATTACCTGCACAGAAGATATCAATGGAAAGAAAAAATTCAGTGTTGTTCAATATAATGAAGGCTTAGGTCTTAGATACCACTACAAGAAAATTTCTGAAGATGGAAAATTGCGATATCAAACTGCACTTGAAATAAAAGAAGTTGAGGGAGATCAACTCTATGGATCAGACTCTCACTTTATCAAGGATATTTTCGACAACTTAACTGGCAACGTAGAGACTCTTTATGAATCCATTATTCCGCAGTTAAACAAGAAAATTGAGCCGCCAAATGAAGATGAACGTTTTTGGAGCGTTGGACAACTTGGCGGATCATGCTCTTGTGCTTGCGTGTTGGCATTTGTTCGAACTCAATTATCTGTAGATGATTATAAAGAATTTCAAATTTTTGGAAAAACTGAATGTTTGTTGAAATTGTACCGCCAAATTCATAGAGGATGTGCAAACCCCTCTTTACGTAAATTAGTGGCTTTAGAAATCGTTAAGGAATTAGAAGGAAATGATTGTATTCAAGGTGAAAAGTCATCACACTTAAAAGGTATTAAAGAGAAATTAGGGCCACAGCCTACTGGCGAATTGAAAAGTACTCCACCAGTTATAAATCCTCCAATTAAGAAATTTCAATCTATTCCTGAAGTAATTAATGATAATTTAAACAAGGCTTTTAAAATTTTGAAAGATTCAGATTTTAATCATGCAGCAATGGAGGCTGCTAGACCTATTTTTAATCTGATTTTGTCATTAAACCCCTCAGCAAATTTTACCACAAAAGAATATGAGAATTTTATTAAAATCTCGTCAAAAATTAGTTCTTATTATCAAGATCGACCATTAAACACTGAGCAAATTTATTTTATGTCAGTCTTAAGCGGTATTATCAAGAAGTTTTTCTCCATGTTACTAAATTCCCCAAGAAATGATATAAAAGAATTGGAAGATAAGTCGATAACCAAAATTCTTGATTTTACAACTAAAATGTTTAACCACTGCCATAGCCTGGGACTAATGTCTGACAGTAAATTATATAATGACCTAATTGAATCTCAAAGCACAATGATATCAGAAGTTGAACTAATTGGGTTAGAGATGCAACGCATGGTAGATAAAATAGATCGAAACATCATTTCAAGCATAACGAGTGACCTCTCAAAAATTCTTGGCACTGACATTTAAATTTCTTGCCGGCTCAGATACTCTAAAACGATCAAAAACTACCCTAAGAAATTCCGCCCCAAATTCTTCCCAAGAACTTTTTTTATTAATGTATACATTATTCTTAAGTTTATTAACCCGGAATTCGTGCAGTCAAATTCCCTTTCTGTTACCATAAATTTTTGCTATAGGATATATGCCTTAACGCATTCGAAAATCGGATTTCTCAAAGTCAAAAACCGATTTTCGAATGCGTGGAGGTATATCATTGAAAGATAACTTATTTAAGGTTTAGACATGATAGACGCTCTAAATACACATGCTTTTTGGATGATAGCCATTTTCATTTGTGGATATTTTTTAATTACTATAGAGCATTTGATCAGAATAGATAAGGCGACAATAGCATTGTTGATGGGGGTTTTATGCTGGCTCATTCAATTCATTAATGACCCCACGCTTTCATGTGGGGATTCTCTTACCTGTCTTGGGGAGCATTTATCAAGCATTAGTCAAATTATTTTCTTCCTGTTGGGTGCATTAGTAATTGTAGAATTGATCAATGTGCACAAAGGCTTTGCCATTATCTCAGATATGATCCGCATGCGCTCTAAGCGAAAGCTCTTTTGGGTGGTGGGCTTTATCACTTTTTTTATGTCTGCAATTCTGGATAATTTAACCACGACTATTGTGATGATTACACTCTTACGTGGATTAATTAATGAAGGCGAGGATCGTTTGTTAATTGGCGCAGGAGTAGTTATTGCTGCAAACGCTGGAGGTGCATGGACACCTATTGGAGATGTGACGACGACCATGCTCTGGATCGGTGGTCAGGTTTCCACCTTACCCGTGATGCGCGATTTATTTCTTCCTAGCTTGATTTCAATGATTGTCGTATTTACGGCACTTTCACTTTTCTTAAAAAACGATTTCACCCCGAAAAAAATAAATGTTTCTGAAAAAGGATTGGAGCCAAAAGGGATTTTAATATTCTTCCTCGGTGTGATTGCCTTAATTTCTGTGCCGATTTTAAAGATGTTGACAGGTTTGCCCCCTTTTATGGGGATTCTTTTAGGCTTAAGTGTCATGTGGCTTGTCACAGATATTGTACATAGAAAGCATAAAGATCGCGATCGTTTGCGCGTGCCGAGTGTATTAGCACATATTGACATGTCGAGTTTATTGTTTTTCTTAGGGATTCTTCTTGCTATCGACGCGATGGATGCAGCGAAAATCTTACAAGCCTTAGCTCAATGGTTTAATCATTACATAGGAAATGAAAATGTTATAGCCACTTTAATTGGCCTAGCTTCAGCCATTGTCGATAATGTTCCTCTTGTAGCCGCTTCTATGGGAATGTATACTTTAGAACAGTATCCTCAAGATCATCAATTTTGGCAATTGATTGCTTTCTGCGCGGGTACGGGTGGAAGTATTTTAATTATTGGCTCAGCGGCAGGCGTAGTTTATATGGGACTGGAAAAAGTGAATTTTCTTTGGTACCTAAAAAGGATTAGCTTGCCAGCACTAATCGGATATTTTGCAGGCATTGCCACCTACCTTCTTTTTTAAATTAGTAAGATAAATTATTGATATAGGGTCAGCGGTTCCCGCTGATGATTTTTCCCGTATAAATAAATAATTGCTTTCGTAAAGTTTGAGTGTTTTTTACCTGGGATAACACCATGAACACTCGCATTAGAGAATCCATCTGCGCTTCTTCCCTAATTCATTTAGTATATGAACAATTTTCGAAAATTCCTGATCCAAGGCAACTTCCTAATACAAATCGAATTTCTTTTTCTGATGTCTTAATGGCGGGGCTTGCAATTTTCGGCCTAAAGTTTCCTTCTCTACTTC
>JACDGH010000258.1 GCA_013815395.1 Parachlamydiaceae bacterium | reverse complement strand
ATTGTAATTTTTTCTCCCTGTGAAGAGCTGCTTTAGTTAATTTAAGCAGATCGACTATTTTAGCGATTTGATCATCGGTTAATGTGGCATTATCCTCGAGTAGCACCGCAATCTCTTGCAGTTGAGTCACAGTTTCAGCTGAGGTATGCCTTTTTAAAGCTTCTTGAGTTTTTAATTGCGTTGAAGCAGATCCCAAGTGCTTTTTAAGCAAGGGACTGAGAAGAGTACGCAATTTTTGGGAAGAAATCATTTCATTCCCATTGTTTTCAGATTCAATCGCCCGTACTTTTCTATCGAGCTCTCGGTTGAATTTAGACAGATGGTATAAATGATGCCCCTTCAACAATGTCATTGTGGAAGAAACAGCCAGGCCAAAAGGGATTCCTATAGTAGAAACCCACTCTATGGCGGTACTAGAAAAGAGTTGAAGTGCAGCATTTATAGTATTCATAGTGTCATCAAACAGGGACGCCACCGTGAGGGATAGCAGGACCGTGGAATGGACTGTGCCCTCACTATCCTTCCAACGAATATTTTTCCATATACTGTTAGCTATGGAAGGAATCGAAGCAATGGCAACAGGAACACTAATCACCGAAAATACCCTTATGTATAGCAGGCTGGTTCTAAGCACAGCATCCACTTTTGCTGCGCCTCTAGCCACCAAAACCCCTGTACCAACAATAACGCTGATGAAGAGACGACTTAAAAGAAGGGCCCTATCCATGTAATCCCAGTTTTTTACAAACGAGGTAATGGCCTTTTTTGCTGGCGTGAGCTCTTCGATGCCCTTTTTAGGTATCGCAGATTCTATCCCATCAAAACTCGGTAAAGGGATCCACTTTGGAGGCTTGATTGCTGCTAGGTTGGTGGTGGACATTTGATAACCTTAGTTAATGTTTTTATACCCCTATTGTACTAGTTTAATGTTAATTGTTTATTAAGCTTATATTAAAATTATATTAATTTATTTGAAATCTGTGGCCAATCTTTATATATTTTTTTACTGAGACTGATAATGGAGACAAGCGTAAGTAGAGAGTAGGACACTATTGCTGCTGGAGGATATAAAAACAGACTAACTGCCACACCTGCAATAAGAGATGAAACTATAGAAATAGTGTTCATTTTCTCTTCAGTTTTTAACAATTTTCTAATCGTTTTTAAATGCAAATAGATCTTCTTATCTTTATCTTGAGTCAAATCATTATTTTCTTTAATAAGATCGGATAGTTTTTTAAATTGCGCCACGACTTTGTCTGTAGTCTTTCTTTCTAAAACTTTTTCTCTGCGAAGAGAAGTTGTCGAAGAGCGATTAATTCCCAGATTCTTTTCCAAGAAGGGGGTGACTATTTCTAGCAATTCTTCAGAGGAACAATTTCTATAATGAATCTTATTAATGATTTCGCGATCAAATTTACGCCGAAATTTAAATAATTGATGAAGATTTTTGGAATCGATTCCAATACCAGCTCCAATTAAGGAAATAGCAAGTGGCAATCCCATGACCGAAATCCAACTTATTTGCTTACGCGCGAGAGCTTCCAGCGATATATTTATAAAAGAGGTGATCGTGTCGAACATATTCCCTATAAACAATCCAAATGATAACCCAGCAATCACTGCTCCTTCATTGTCTTTTAAATTAATTCGATCCCAAATTTTCTGAATTTTTGAAGAATGTAACTAATATTGATTGGAAGATTGACTATGCCAATTAGACCTATTTGATAGGTTATTTTTTTTAAAACTTTGTCGCCTTTAGTCGTTAGCCAATTTTTGGATTGAAGTAGCGTATTCATAATATTGTTGCATACCCCCAACCCAGAATCGATGTATTCCCACACTTTTTCAATTTGATTAAAAGAGGGTTTAATATGAAAGGGTTGATGTTTTTTACTATTAATTTGAAGGGAAGTTGGTTCAATACCCTTTGGAAAACTTTTTAAACCTGAAAAATTTATTGATAATGTGCTCATTTTTAAACCTATAATTAAGTATTATGTTTTAATTTATAATTTACTTATATATTCTCAATGTTAAGATATTATTAGTATTATATTAATTTTCTGTTAATTTTTTTAATTTTTATTATTATTTAGAAAGATTAGCTATAATACCATCTTTAGTAGCTCGTGGGAAAATTGTGGAAATTAAAAATCACCCACAATTTCCCTCCAACCTTATATGGTTAAATTTTCTCTATGGGATAGGCAGCTATATCACGCCATTCTACTAGGCCCCCTGGATATTCAAGAACATTTTCATATCCTAACGAGACAAGCTTTTGGGCTAATCTATCTGATAAAGGACAACTAAATGAGTGGCAATATACGACCACTAAGGTATTTTTCTGCGGAACGAGTTGACTTAATTGTTCACTCGAATAATCGTAGAAAGCTAGTAGAGCCCCAGGAATAATATTACCGTCGTGCCACTCATTCCCTCTTGCATCAAGCATTAGATGAGGGATTCCTGCACCTATTAAATTCATAAGACCCTTTGCATCAATATGTCCATAAGTGGCCAGTTGAACAGCTTCCTCAGACTGGGGAAAACGTTCCCCTTCTACAACCGCGCCAATTGATGAATAAAAGCAAAGTGAGCTCAGTAAGCAAAATAAAATTTTTTTCATACACATCCTTTTATAGTTTTTTGTTCTTAAACAACTACAGTTGTAGTATTTAAAAAACAAAGATTAAATTTTTTTTTTGTGAAAAGTTTGTTTACTCTGTTTTTACATTAAAGGTCGAATATACTACAACTGTAGTTTTTAGGCAAGCATAAAATATACTTCATTAAATCCCAACCCTAATCTTTGTCCTAATTTTAAACGCAAAGCTGCAAAGAACACAAAGGGCTTCGCCTTCCTATCATATAAAGGAGGCGAAGCCCTTTGCGGTTGCGGCTTTGAGTTTAAAATTGGATTCAATAATTAAGTTCGAACGTGAGGCAAAACGTTAAGCATGTTTCCAATCAAAGGGAATAACTTCAGAAATAGGCTGGTTGTGGCGAAGCATCATTAGGCGATCAAAGCCTACTGCTACTCCACTGCAATCAGGTAGCCCTTTTTCTAGAGCTATAAGGAAATGTTCATCAATAGGCAAAACAGCTTTACCTAATTTTTGACGATGAATATTGGATTCTATGAGTCGCATGCGTTGCTCGATGGGATCCACTAATTCATGATAACCATTAGCAAGCTCAAGGCCCTGGTAGTAAATCTCAAAACGTTCAGCCGTTAATTCGTCCCCCTTTTGACAAGTTTTAGCTAAGGCTGCTTGTGAGGCGGGATAAAAGGCTAACGCACACAATTCATTTTTTCCAAGATAAGGTTCTATTAAAGTGCCTAGAATAAGATTGAGAATGGCATCTTTACCTTCTTTTTCCAAGCCAGGATAGGGGATAATGGCATGTTTAGCGAGACAATCTAACAAATCTGAAGTACTTGTGTGCACATAATCTATGCCAACATATTGAATAAAGGCTTGTCGATAGCTAAGGATTTGTAACGGTAAACTGCCTAAAAATAACCTGATAAAATCAGCGGTTTCATCAATCATCATCTCAAAAGTATGATTTAACCGATACCATTCTGCCATCATAAATTCAGGATTGTGTTTATTGCTGAATTCGCCGTCGCGATAAACATGCGCTAATTGATAGATATCGCCCATGCCTTCAGATAGCAGGCGTTTCATGCCATATTCTGGTGAGGAGTGCAGGTAGCGTGGGTGGGGTGCTTGCTGGACAGCTATGAGATCGATATGTGCATCTATGGAGGCGGCTTGGGTGATAGC
>JACDGH010000020.1 GCA_013815395.1 Parachlamydiaceae bacterium | reverse complement strand
CATCAGTTCTTGGCAGCTAACCTCATTAGCATGTATGATCACTTGTGAGGCTTCAGATTGCAGTTGAGAAAATATCACTTCTAAGTTTTTGATATTTTTGGCATAAGCTTGTTCGTTAAGCCAAATAGAAAGGCAGCCGGCATTAGTCTCTTTACTAGTCAGATCGACACTGAAGTAAATAGGAGCCTTGGAGTTGTCTGCTATAGCCTTAGACAGGAATAGAGAACCCTTGTGAATAGTTAATTGGCTATGGATTGAAAATAGGCTATTCTCTTGCGAAGGTAAGTTGAGGATACGCTTTAGCTCAGCGGCACCGATACCAACTTCTATCTGTGGATTTATTAGCGCAAGATTTAAATCGATGCGCCGTTCAAGCCATGAAAGATTTACAGTAATCGTCGCAAAATCAGCGCGAACATGATGGCCACCTTCTTGCAAATCAGGGCCGCTTATGAAAATAGGTTGTTTAAGAGTCCAAATGCCATTTTCATGATTTAGTGATTCGTATGAGAGTTGTCCATCAAGGCATTGTGAACAGTATCCTTTCAGGTACCATTGAAAAACTGTAGATACAAAGAATCCTTGAGCAAAAAAGCCCACCACTAATAAACAGATCAAGAATACACTGATAATTCTCCCACGCATCATTTTCCATCAAATTTTGTCAGGTGCTTCGATTGTGAACAAATTGCACTTTGCTGGCAAGAACCTTCTTGGAAAATGGATGGTCTTTATCGGCAATAAAATAGGCACCTATTTGACTTTATATATTTGTGCTGTATTTAAACCATCTGCATGCTAAAAATATTAAAATTGTACGATAGAAATATACCTAAACGTGTTCGAAAATCTGATTTTCGAATGCGTTTAGGTATAGATTCGGAGTGAGAAATTTTATAAGCCTTTCAGACTACAAAATGTACTAAATTGAAATCTTTTTTAAATCAAAAATAGTAGGGAATTAATGTTCTTATCAATTCAACCTTCATCAATAAAAGAATTATTGACTTTACCAACAAGCTTTGAAGCCAAAGATAAGGCTGAAACTGTAATGGTTTCGCCTGCGAGCTTCGATGCTTACGAAAAGGTTAAAACTATAATGGCTTCGATGAGTAGCCCTAGGAGTTGGGCTAAGGATTATCCCCATAGATGGAATTTGGCACAATGTATCTTGGAAACAAGTAAAACAAATATACCAAAAAAAGTATTGAAAAAATTAGATATTTCAGAACGCGTTAGCAATATAACTAATGGGTTTTTTAAGTCTGAAATACAAGTAAAAATTCAAGCTAAAGCTGCAGAGAAAATATTAAATCAATTGAAAGCAGAGTGTATTTTAAAAATTTTCCAAATATTACTTTTAGATGTCTCAGAGGAATATGCTCTTAAAATTTCAGAAGATAAATCTAAAAAGGGAAAAATTATAGATATTAAAGGTAGGACTGTGCTGCAGCAGAATTTTGTTAACTATGAAGAACAATTACAAAATATTTTATTCAACCGCTTCAATAGTATTGTAGACATAGAACTAGATCGTATTATAAATCAAGTGATGAAGGAAGATAAGTGTAGTATTTCAGAAAGTAAGTAGAATACAAGTTTTATCTTTTCCTAGTTCAGATAGATTTGGTAGCTAATACGAAAATGTTTTTCCCATTTTGTCTATGTATTGAAAATCATTCACTCCATTTACTACCTACACCTTTATCACATGCTCGCCCCAACCTATTCAAGAACTTAATTAAGCGCGACAATATTCATTTTGTATTCAATTTGTATTTATTTAAATGATCCACTCACATATAATTTTACAGTTAAATTAAAATTGGGCATTTAACAATAATATTGATTTGCCTTTTTAAAAATGTAAAAATAAATACAAGGAGATTCGATGTATATATATATTCCGCCAATACAAGATGTGTATCCTAATAAGTGGAGATTAGCTGAATGTATGTCAGCACGATCACCTATTTTCAAAGAAGTATTAGAAAATATTAAAGAGCTATCCCCATCGAGATTTGAAACTATTTTTAAAGAAAGTGTGCCGAAAGATGTGCAATTTAGTGTAGAAACGCAAGAGAAAATCCGACAAAATATTTTAAATAAATTAAAAAAAGATCTTAAAAAAAGGCTTGCTTACGAGGTGTATCTTCTTGCAATTGAAGGCTTTGTTGATGAACAATTCGCACCTGCTCTGACAGAAAATCCATTGAAAAAGGGTAAAATCCTTAAAATCATTGAAAGAGGGCAAATTCAAAAAAGAATTAAGTATAATGAAATTGAATTAAAAAAACGTTTTATGCTAAGTGTCAATTTCCCTGCTGATTTTTTTAAACTGAATATTATCGATGCATTGAAAGAAATTGCTGTTAACGAATCAAAAGAAGAATAGGAAATTAGTCATTTTCAAATGTTATTAAATTTTATTAAATCCTGTATATTTAAATCATTTTAGTATATATTCTTTTCAAGAATTATGGAAATAAATAGGATTGTGAAATAAAAAATATTTTTACTGCTATCAGAAAAATAATCATTATAAAAATAATAAGGGAGATTTGATGAGTTTATATATTCCACCAATACAAGAAGTTTATCCTAATAAATGGAGATTAGCCGAATGTATGTCAGAACGTTCCCATATAGTCAAAGAAGTATTAGATGAAGTTAGTAACTCAAGATTTGCTGCTATTTTTAAAGAATGTGTACCAGAAGGGGTGCAATTTAGTGTAGAAGTACAAAATGAAGTTCAACAAGCTTTCAAAACAAACTTATCAAAAAATCTAAAAAATATGCTAGCTTATGAAATATATTTTTCTGCTATCGATGGGGTTGTTGAAGAAGCCAATGCTACGGCTTTAACAGAAAATTTATCAGAAAAGGGGAAAATTCTTAAAATTAAAGATAGAGGTGTGATTCAAAAAATTTTTAAGCTTCACGAAATTGAAATTAAAAATCGAATACTTCAAATTATCAATTCTAAGGAAAGTTTTTTGAAACAAAATATTATTATTGCATTGAAGGAAATTGAGAGCACTTCTACGGGATGTCAATAAAATTTTCTAGATAATGGAAGGAATATATGCCTAAACGCATTCGATAAATCGGATTTATCTTTACCAAAAACCGATTTTTGACTGCATTTAGGTATACGTCATATTATTCATAGCGTCTTTGAATTTCATTCCCAGTATAAAGAAACAAAATCATTTTCTAACATACTTTAAAAAATTTTAAAGGGGCGTTTACCCAATGTAGTATATCAATTATTGCACCCTTTCCGTTCATCAGGGCATCTTTCTGATTGACATTTCTTGAGATTTTGCTAACCTTGCGTTTAAAGTTCAAGCACTAGGTACTTCGGCATGTTAAAGCGATTATTAGATTACCAACTCTCTTTAGTTGAAAAGGGTAAACCCCTGCATCGGCTTAAACCTCTGGTAACAGCGGGTGACACCTTTTTATATGAAGCCCCCATTAATACCTCTAAAGGACCTCATATACGCGATGCTATTGATGTAAAGCGTTGGATGATGCTGGTGGTTTATGCTTTAATGCCTTGTCTTTTATGGGCAATATGGAATACCGGCTTACAGTCATATGTCTATTCAAGTGGTGATTATCGAATCATGAATGAATATCTGACAAGTTCTACGACACTTCAAGGATATCTGGACTTTGCTGCAAAAGATAATCGCTATTTGGCGTTTATCACCACAGGATTAGCGGCGATATTGCCTTTGCTCTTGATTTCGTATGCTGTAGGAGGTCTTTGGGAGGCGCTTTTTGCCTGTGTCCGTGGACATGAGATCTCTGAAGGATTTCTGGTAACGGGTATCTTATATGTATTGATTCTACCTGCGACCATACCCTATTGGATGGCAGCTGTTGGGGTATCTATTGGTATAGTTCTTTCTAAAGAAGTCTTTGGTGGTTCAGGAATGAATATCGTCAATCCTGCTTTAGCTTGCAGAGCTTTTTTGTTCTTTACATTTCCAGGAAAGATGTCAGGTGATGTGTGGGTGGGAACCAATCCCACTTCTATAAGACGCAGTTTAGTAGAAATGAACCGCGATGCGCACACTACTCCGATTGATGGATATAGCCAGGCGACCAGTCTTGCCAAATTTAATGTCACTGCTGATATCAAACGCGTGCATGTTGATGCGATTGCGACTAATGATTTGGGAAGTAATGTCAGCAGCTATCCTGTGATCGAAAAATATTTTGATAAATGGAATAATTTAGGCAGCCATGAGGCTACTCTGGGTCAGCTAAGCCAAGAGCAAATGCGTAGTTTTGTAACTAGCCCAGCCATAGATGGCGGATTGGGTTTATCTTCTGGATATTATGAAGATGCCTATCATTTTTCAGCCTTGGATCATGGAATTGGGCACAACCAGGATTGGAACTTTTTTTTCGGCGATAAAATGGGTTGTATTGGTGAAACATCCGTACTAGCTTGCTTGCTAGGGGCAATTTTTCTCATTTACACAGGCGTTGGTTCTTGGCGCACTATGGTTAGTATGGCTCTTGGAGCTTTTCTTACAGCGTTTGCTTTTGAAATCATCAGTAAGTACGTTGGAGTTGATGGCGGGGCATGGAATCCTGCCGTTTTTGGTTTTCCGGCATACAAACATTTACTTGTGGGTGGGTTGGCCTTTGGACTTGTTTTTATGGCGACTGATCCCGTTTCTTCGCCGAGCATGGCATCAGCTAAATGGGTCTATGGATTATTTTGTGGCCTTATAACGATTGTAATTCGCTGTATTAATCCAGCTTATCCAGAAGGAGTCATGTTGGCCATTTTAATGGGAAATGTCTTTGCTCCACTTTTTGATTATTATGCCGCCCGCAACTATAGGAAGAGGAGTATAACACGTGTCCGAGCAACCGCCTAAGCAAGCAACTCCTGATTCTTCTCCGGCACCTGGGATGAGCAATTATAGAACCATTATGTTTATGGTTATTTTGAGCTTTATCTGTGCATTAATTTTATCGGTTTTAGCAAGCGTCTTAGCAAAACCGAAAGAGATTGCCAAAGAGCTTGATCGCAGCAAACAGATGATGATCGCGGCAAAAATTCTCAATCATGAGGGTAACTTTTTGCTGCCTGATAGCGACGGAAAATCTGTGCTGGCCAAATATTCGCCCGATGGGTTATTGGTTCCTGGTTCAGTGCCACAAATTGCCACTCAGCAACAATTGCTTGAAGTTTTTAAAAGGCGTTTAAGACCTTTTCTTGTGGACAAAGAAGGTAAATTAAATACTTTTGAAGCGGCTAAAATTGTTGAAGATCAGTATGTAAATACCTATAAAAAATCCGGTTATTACAAAGAGCCATTGATGCTTATTTATAAGATCATGCCTAATCTAGCGGCGGAAGGGAATGTGGAAAAAGAGGCTTCCGAAGATCTGGCGGAAGGTTATGTGATCCCTGTGAATGGTTTTGGATTGTGGGATGCCATTTATGGTTATCTAGCTATAAAACCGGATGGGGATTCAGTGATAGGGATTACTTGGTACGATCAAAAGGAGACACCTGGATTAGGGGCAAATATCGCTGATCCACCTTGGCAAAATCTATTTCCAGGAAAAAAAATCTTTCAGGCTGGTGCAAGCGGACAAACTGATTTTAAAACTGCTCCTTTAGGTATTGTGGTAGTTAAAGGAAAAGTCGCTGAAGTATTGGGCGATGCCCCTAAAGCTAGAAGCGCTGTAGATGGGATGGCAGGGGCTACTTTGACTGGTAATGGCGTTACTGATGCTTATAGAGATGTACTTGCACCTTACCGTTCTTTCTTGATGAAACTTCAGGCGGAAAGTGGCAAGCAAAAAGTTAACGACAAACCGTCCGAAATTCAAAAAAAAGGGGACTAAAGTTATGACACAGAAAGTCTCAAGTATGTCATTTCTAACCAATCAACTGTGGGGTGGAAATCAAGTTCTGGTAGCTGTTTTAGGAATTTGTTCCGCTCTTGGGGTGACTAATCGGCTTTCTGTATCAATTACGATGGGATTATCTGTTTCTTTTGTGACAGCTTTTTCTTCTTTATTGGTGTCGCTGTTACGTAAAGTCACGCCTGATAGCGTTAGGATGATCACGCAATTAGCCATTATTTCAGTCTTTGTTATTATCATTGACCAATTCTTGCAAGCTTATTTTTACAGCATTTCTAAGGTCATGAGCGTCTTTGTTGGGTTAATTATCACCAATTGCATTGTGATGGGACGCACTGAAGGGATGGCGAAAAGCGTAGCTCCCCTACCTGCCTTTTTAGATGGCTTAGGTGCCGGTTTAGGCTATGCAGGGGTATTATGTATCGTTGGAGGAATAAGAGAACTTTTTGGCTTCGGTCAGCTGTTTGGGTATCAAGTGGTGCCAATGAGCTGGTACGCTACAGCCGAACATCCCGATGCTTACGATAACTTCGCCTTGATGGTTAGTCCTCCAGCAGCATTTTTTATTATCGGTGGCATGATTTGGGTATTTAATATCATAAATAAAAAAGCGTAGTCGAAGGAGTTATCATGTCGAATTATGAGCCCATCAATTTGTTTGGATTGTTGATTCAGGCTGTCTTTATTGAAAACTTCTTATTAGCTAACTTTTTGGGGATGTGCACCTATTTAGCTTGTTCCACCAAATTAAAAACGGCGAATGGATTAGGTCTCGCGGTTGTATTTGTTTTAACAGTGTCTGGTGTGTTAAACTGGTGCGTGCACCGTTTTATTACCAGTCCAGGTGCATTGAGTTGGCTAAGTGTGATTGGGATTGATGCGGCCAAAGTAGATTTAGGCTTCCTTGAATTTTTATTATTTATTTCAGTCATTGCTGGTTTTGTGCAGATTTTGGAAATTGTCATCGAAAAAATGGCACCGGCTTTATATCTATCTCTAGGTTTATATCTCCCCTTGATTGCAGTGAACTGCGCTATTTTGGGTGCTTGCCTTTTTGCAGTGACGCGCGATTATCCGTTTACCCCCAATCTGGTTTATGTATTTGGTTCAGGCATGGGTTGGTGGGTGGCTATCGCGTTGGTAGCAGCTATCCGTGAAAAGTTAGCCACATCGAATGTGATTCCCGCGCTTAGGGGCATGGGAATCACATTTATTATGACAGGTTTAATGGCGATGGCATTTCAAGGGTTTACAGGCATTAAGCTATCCACACCTTCAGGGGTTGTGGGCAAAGTCACCGAAGTTCCCACAGATGCTCCTTCAGAAAGGCCATTTACCGATAAAGGTTGAAAATTGGCGGGTTGCCTTAAATTCTCTAATTTATTCAGCTAATTCTGTTTTTTAATATCCCACTTTTCGCTTCACAGCTTTCTTACTATTCATAAAAGGAGCATTAAGGGCTTCAAGAATTAATTATGTAAAATAATAATTTGTTGGCCATTCAAGAGCTTTTTGAAGTAAGCGAATCTTGACTACGCAAAGCGTTGGGAGTGCGCAGCTCCTGCTGCGCTTTGCAAAAAGATAAAAGCTAACTGCTTAGTCGAAAAGCAAAAATATTTCCTTCTATGTGGTAAATAAAAAATATAGTACTATCCCGAACAGGATGGTGATCGTATGAATAAGCTGCATACCTGTGTCGATCTTCTAAATCATATTGAAAGCTCTGAGAGTAATTCGAAAGCTTTGAATTACCGCGATAGCGAGGGCTGGCATGCCATATCGTCGCAATCGATGTTAGATTCAGTAAAACATTTATCGCTTGGATTGCATCAACTTGGCTTGCAAAAAGGGGATAGAGTTGGCATTTTAGCGCATTCGTCCCCAAACTGGACCATTGCCGATCTTGCCATTCTGGCTGCGGGCGGTGTCACCGTGACCATCTTTGCTAACATTTCGGATGAAAATTTTGTTTATCAAGTCATTGAAACCAAGCTGAGGATCATTTTTTTTGATGATGCGGAGACATGGAAAGCTTGTCTACTAAATCAAGGCCTTTTTGATATAGCCATAGACATGCACAATTACAGTAGTAATTATGGCAGCGGAAATAGCCCACAACATGAAAAAATCATCACTCTTGCTAATTTGATTGAACAAGGAAAAGCATTGGAAGTCAAACGTCCAGGTCTCTATAACCAAATTAAAGCTACAATCAAACCTGAAGATCTTGCTGTCATCATTTATACAAGCGGTAGTACAGGTGTGCCTAAGGGTGTCGAAGTGACACAGTCGAGCTTATCAGCTGTTCTGCATTTTGATAAATTCGACTTAAATTCTAAAAAAGATTCTTATCTGTGTGTTCTGCCTTTAGCGCATGTCTTTGGTCATTGCACAAATATGTGGGCTTTGGCTTGGGGAATTAGCATATACTATACCAACGATTATAAAAATCTTGGAGCAATCTGTCGCGAAATCCAACCAACCACAATGGTCGTGGTTCCTAGGCTCATGGAAAAGGTCTATAATAGGATGGTTGAAAATGTGCATTCGGCCAGTTTCATCAAAAGAATGATTGGACACTGGGCCTTTGCAATGGCAAAAAAAGAAAAAGGCTCGTTTTTTAAATCCCTTTTTAAAGGGGTGGCCGATAAATTAGTATACAGCAAGCTCCGCGATGCGCTTGGAGGTAAATTACACACTGTCATTTGCGGAGGAGCGGCATTAAATCCCCATCTTCACAATTTTTTTGAAAATATTGGCGTGCCAATTTATGAAGGTTGGGGACTTACTGAGGCGTGTCCCCTTTGCATCAATCTCCCAAAAAAAAACAAAATCGGCACTGTCGGTCCACCTATACTTGAGCATAAGATCATGATTAGTCCGGAGGGCGAAGTTTTAGTGAAGGGTCCTTTAATTATGCGTGGATATTATTGCAAGCCTGATATTACGGCAAAGACGCTTGACCAAGAAGGCTGGATGCATACAGGCGATCGAGGTACTATTGATAGCGATAATTATCTGACCCTCAAGGGGAGGATGAAAGAGCTATATAAAACTTCAACCGGAGAGTATGTTGCCCCTGTACCTATAGAACAGGCCCTAACTCGCAATCCATTGATAGATATGGCCATGGTTGTTGCAGAAGGTCGCAAATTCACCTCATGCCTTATTTTTCCTAATTTTGATGCAATAGCTCGACTCAAGGGTCAAAAACGTTTGCAAAATATGCGCGATGAAGAGTTTTTAAATTCTAGTGCCATGGAAAAGGAAATGCAAAAGTTCATGCTCCACATTAATCAACACCTCAATCGTGCCGAACAAATTCATGCTTACCGTTTCATTATGGACCCTTTAAGTATTGAAGGTGGAGAGCTAACCCCTTCTATGAAAATTAGAAGAGAAATTGTTGCCGAGAAATATTCAGACGTCATTAATGCCATATATCCCCAGGAGGAAACATGAAAGATCGTATTGCCATCGTATCCGGCATTCGAACTCCATTTTGTAAAGCAGGTGGCGTGATGCGCGACCTTGAGGCCGATGATATCGGCGCTTTTGTTGTCACTGAGCTATTAGCTCGTTCTGGCCTTCCTTCAGCAAGCATTGATGAGCTGATTTTCGGTAATGTTATTCAACCTCCGCATGCGGCCAACATTGCCCGTATTGTAGCTGTTAAGGGTGGGTTACCTGTTTCAATTCCGGCTTACACTGTCAATCGCAATTGTGCTTCAGGTTTGGAAGCTATCACCTCAGCGGCTGATAAAATTCAATTAGGTCGCGCTGAGATAATTATTGCGGGGGGGACTGAGTCGATGAGCAATTTTCCCGTGCTCATTAAGAAAAAATACCAAGATTTTCTAATGCGTTTATCAAAAGCTAAAAGCTGGCAACAAAAGCTATCCACACTTTTTTCGTTTCGCCCCGGACTAGTCATTCCCGAATTTCCGGAGATTTCGGATCCATTATGTGGCTTAAGCATGGGACAGACAGCTGAGATTCTTTCAAGAGAATTTAGAGTTTCGCGAGAAGAGCAGGATGCTTTTTCGTTACTAAGCCAAGAAAGAGCCATGAAAGGTATTTTGGAAGGACGTTTTGCTGAAGAAATTGCACCGATCCCTTTGCCTCCGGCCTATCAAACGATTCAAACGCAAGATGATGGTCCACGCGTTAATCAGACTTTATTAGCCTTATCAAAATTAAAGCCCATTTTTGATCGCTATACCGGTACTGTGACGGCAGGTAACTCTAGTCAACTGACAGATGGAGCGGCCGCTGTATTGTTGATGAAAGAATCTAAGGCGAAATCTTTGGGCTTGAATCCTTTGGGATATGTCCGTGACTACGCTGTAGCGGGATTACAACCTAGTCGCATGGGATTAGGACCTGCTTTTGCCATTTCTAAAGTTCTTACCCAAACGGGAATGCAGTTAACAGATTTCGATTTGATCGAAATTAATGAAGCTTTTGCTGCTCAAGTATTAGCTGTAGTGAATGCCTGCGCTTCCAATGAATTTGCTAAAAAAGAGCTAGGCCGTGATTCGTGCCTTGGAACTATTGATTTGGAAAAACTCAATGTAAATGGTGGTGCCATTGCTCTTGGTCATCCTTTAGGCGCCTCAGGTACACGCCTGGTGCTTACGCTTTTAAAAGAACTTAAAAGGCGAAATAAAAATATGGGTCTAGCTTCGTTGTGTATTGGTGGTGGACAAGGTCAAGCAATTGTCGTGGAGGTGAATTAATGAGCAATGCATTTAAACTTAATGTGGATAAAGAGGGAATTGCTAATATTATTTTCGATCTTCCAGGTGAAAAGATCAATAAACTTTCAATGGAGACGATGAAAGAATTCGATGAAATGCTGGATCAAGTGGCGGCAAATAAGGAGATTAAAGCGCTCATTATATCTAGCGGAAAGCCAGATATTTTTATCGCTGGCGCTGATCTGCGCAGTTTCGAGCCTATTTTTAAAGACCCTACGAAAGGCAGAGAAATTATTGTTAATGGTCATCGTATCTTCAATAAATTGTCGGCTTTACCTATTCCCTCTTTTGCTTTTATTAATGGAGCTTGCCTTGGTGGGGGCATGGAGCTAGCCTTGGCCTGCACTTATCGGTTAGTTTCGGATAATCCAAAATCTGTGATGGGACTTCCCGAAGTGAGTTTGGGAATCATACCGGGGTGGGGTGGAACTCAGCGCATGCCTCGCCTTGTTGGCTTGACAGAAGGGCTTGCACTCATTCTTAGTGGTAAACCTATAAAAGCTCAAAAAGCTTTAAAAATCAATCTTGTTGACGCAATTGCACCGGCCGATTTTTTTGAAGTTAAATCCAAAGCTTTTGTGCAGAATGTTTTGACAAACGATGGCAAAAAGCAAATTGAAAAAAAGCGCACTAGTAGCAGCTGGAAAAAAAACCTAGTTGAAAAAAACCCTTTAGGCAGAACTTTTTTGTTCCGCATGGCTGAAAAAGATGTGATTAAAAAGACCAAAGGGCATTATCCAGCGCCTCTTGTTGCTCTTAAGTTGATTCAAGAATCTTTCCATTTACCGCTTCAAGAAGGCTTAAATAAGGAGATAGAGGCGTTTACGGGCAATCTTTCAAAGGATTTCATCAATGCACCCCATTTGATCCATTTATTTTTTGTGAATGAGGCCTTGAAAAAGGATAAAGATTTGCTGGGAGATGCCACTCCGACAAAAATCAATGCTGCAGGTGTCGTAGGTGCTGGTACCATGGGAAGCGGTATTGCTTGGCTATTAAGCAATCAGGAAATTCCAGTGCGGTTAAAGGATATTGATTGGACTGCTATTGGCAAAGGCTATAGCACGGCAAATGCGATCTATTCTAAACTAGTTAAAGACAAACGGATGAAGGCATCTGAAGCTTCTCTAAAATTCCATCGTTTAAGTGGAACGATCGATTATTCAGGATTTCAACAGGTAGATTTAGTGATAGAGGCAGCAGTAGAAAGTCTTAATCTTAAGCATCAAATTTTGAAAGAGCTAGAAAAAAATATCCCTAAGGATGCTGTCATAGGTACAAACACATCTTCATTGACAATTGCAGAGATGTGTTCAGTGATGGAACATCCCGAGCGATTTGTAGGCATGCATTTTTTTAACCCTCCTAACAAGATGCCGCTTGTAGAAATTGTGGCTGGGGAAAAATCATCTCCAAAAGCTATTGCAACAGCTGTAGACATCTGCCGCAAGCTTGGTAAAACACCGATTGTGGTTAAAGATTGCCCTGGCTTTTTAGTCAATCGCATCTTCGTAAGGGGCGCTAATGAAGTGATTCTAATGTTCCAAGAGGGAACGGATTTCAAAAAACTTGAAACAATGATGCTCGATTTCGGCATGCCGATGTCCCCATTTGTTTTGGCCGATGAAGTTGGCAATGATGTCGGTTATAAAGTGTCAAAAATCTTTCATGAGGCTTATGGCGATCGTATGGTCGTTCCAAAATTAATCGAATTAATGAACGAACATAAATTATACGGTAAAAAGAGTGGAAAAGGTTTTTATCTGTATGAGGGGGAGGTTCGCAAAGAACGCAATCCTGAAGTTAATAACTTAAAGCAGTCTCTTAATATTAAAGAAAGTCCAACTCCAGATACTGATCTGAGCGATCGAGTGATGTTCAGCATGATTAATGAGGCAGCTCAATGTTTGGATGAAAAAATTATTGAGAATCCTGCATATCTTGATATGGCTTTGATCATGGGCATAGGGTTTCCTCCCTTCCGCGGCGGCTTATTGCGCTATGCAGACCAAGTGGGCATCGATAAGGTTGTGGAGCGGCTGAAACATTTTGAAAATGTATATGGCTCACGCTTTGCCCCATGCAATAAGCTCATTGAGATGCAGCGCGAAAAAAAGAATTTTTTTAATTAAATACGAGATGTGCGTCGAAAAGTTATTTCTATAACGGAATGCCGCTTTTATACCTCTTAGAGGCTTAAGATGAACGCAGAGTCGCTAAGAAACGGTAGAGTGGAGGTGGGACATATCCCCCACCTCTACTCTACCGTTTCCCCTAAGTCTCTTAAACGTATAAATGCGGCCTTTTTTCCATCCAAATCATTCATAATTCATTCAACGATGCATTTTAGGGTCGATGGCATCGCGGAGGGAATCCCCTACCAATGCGATTGCAATCAGAAGTGTGATCAATAAAAGTGCAGGAGGCCAAAGCAGGTAGGATTCTGCTGGGAAGGCCGTGCGACCTTCATCCATGAGCACGCCCCAAGAACATGATCCCTCTTCTCCCAGTCCCAGAAAGGATAGGCCTGCCTCACTTGTGATGGCACCCATTATGGAAAATGGAAGGAGAGTGAGGACCGGTGGAATCGCATTGGGTAAAATATGTGAAAACATAATCCTGGAATCATTAAGGCCGATAGCTCGGCAGGCTTCGACATAAGATAAATGACGTTGTTTGAAAAATTCTCCCCGAATAAAGCGACTGAAAGTTGTCCATCCGAAAAGCCCTATAACTAGAATCACTAGGAAAATAGACTTGTTCTGCATGATTGCTACAACCATTAAGAGCATGAAAAAAGTTGGCATCGACTCCCAGATCTCTAATAAGCGGCTGACAACAATATCTAATTTCCCTCCATAGAAGCCCGCATAAGAACCTATCGGGAGGGCTATAGCTAGTGCAATGGAGACGGCCATAATGCCTACGACCAATGAGATCCTTACTCCGAAAATTAAAGCTGCTAAAAGATCTTTGTGATTTATTCTGGATAATTCCCATAAGGAGACAACTCGGTTCAGACTTTGACTACCTCCAGCATCATCTTCCCAGTGAAATGAGCTCAGGAGTGGCATGATTTCGTATTTCAATAATTTGATTTGCGATTCGATCCATGCGCGACGCTCTTGCATATAGAGTAGGTTTGCTTCGGCTTGAAGGTAACTCTTCGATCCCACTTCATCCACGGCCTTAAGTTTTTCAATTTGATCTTGATAGCGTTTAAGGGCGCTTATTTCATTATCGTAATCCAACTGCCATAAGGTTGGCATGGGTAGGTCTTTGCTTGTGAAAGCATAGAAAGCATTACTATATTTTTTCAAAATCTGCTGTTGTCTCTGCAGTTGCTGGGCGCGTAGAATGAGATTTAAACGCGCGTAGGGAGACATAAATTTTAGATCGAAATCCCAATTAGGCAAGGGATGTGTTTTAAGAGCTTGCTCTCTGGCCTCATTAAGAAGCTTATCAGCTGAGGGATCGTGTGGTTGGCTAAAAACAAAGAAGCAGAAAATGATCACTTGTAAGCTTGTTAAACTGATTAAGACAACTCTTAGAATTTTGCGAGATTGGTGATAAAGAGTAGTAGCAATTAAAGCAATCGGCATAGTAAATATCAATACATTAAAAAATATATCTAAATGTTTAGTGAAAAAACCGGTGTAAAAAAGATAGCGAAAAAGAGGAAAGAACCATTCTCCATTATATTGTACAACTAGCGGTTTACTGGAGGCTAAAAACGGCGCATATATAGCAACTAGACAAAATAACAGCACTACACCTAAGGCTGTAAGCCCTAAAGTGTGTTTTTTAAATTGCTTCCAGATGATTTTCCAATAAGGATCGTATTGCGCCATTCGAATTATTTCACTCCAAGCTCAAACGAGGATCTAAAACTGTGTACGCGATATCTGCTGTAAGATATCCTATCAAGGCAAGCAACGAACCTGCCAAAGATGAAAACATAATGACATTGTAATCGCGATTGACAATGGCATCATAGAAAAATTTACCAAATCCATCGATTTCAAAAAGGGTTTCGACAATTAGCGACCCACCTAATATAATACCTAAAGAACCAGCGAGTGAAGTTACAATAGTAATTGCCGCATTTCTTCCAACATGTTTGTATAAGATGGTCAAAGGAGGTACTCCCTTAGCACGAGCGGTTCTAACAAAGTCTTGACGAAGAACCTCTAGCACTGCAGTGCGCGATAGACGAGATTCAGAGGCTAATGTTCCGTACAAGATAGCTATAATAGGGAGGCAAATATGCTGAAAAACATTAAAGAGGCGCTGGTAGGAATTTAAACCACTATAAACACTTTCAGAACTTGTAAAACCACTGACGGGGATGGGGATTTGAGTCAATGGGAAATGACCATTTAGGGCCACTTTTTCAATGAGGAAAGGTGCCACCACAAAGATGGGCAAAGCATAGAGCGTCAAAAAAAATATACTCAACGAGTAGTCCTGCCAACGATGTTGTTTATAGGCCATGGTGAAGCCGAAAATCTGGCATAAAGCGAAAGCGATGAGCATCGGTAAGATAGCAAGTGTAAGTGAATATTTAAAACGTTTGGTGACTTCGCTGACCACAGATTTGTTACTGTCATTGCGCATAGTACCGAAATCCAATGTCAAAACGCGGCTCATGTATCGAAAAAAACGGGAATCGAAAAAGAATATTTTAAATTTTTCTAAAGAAGTGGGCTCAAAACCATAAAATTCTCTGTTTTTAATGTACCATTCGGATAATTCCTGCGATTTTTTTTGGATATCTTCTTTTGGATCTGAAGGTGAGAAAGTCGCTTTCCTTAAAAAATTATTATCGATAGCTATTTTGCGATTATAAAGTTTCTGGTCAGTTTTGAGGTTAGATCCTAAATAAGCCTGTCGCGTACCGCCGCGTGCAAAAAACCTAGAGGCCATGGCACGCATGGGTATGGATTCATCTTGTGCGGTGAGCACAAATAAAAGTTTATCCATAATATAGCGCGATCTGTCCCCAAAGGAAACCCTTAGGGCGTCATATTCTTTAACAGGCATCTCTTCAGTAGCCTGCGAAGATTTTTTTTTGGAGATTAATATTTTTAAGAGATTATCCACAGTACTTTGTGAAGTCCATGCCCATGTATTAAAAAGGATTGGGAGTGTTAATCCATAATGTTCCCGAAATTGCAAATAGCGTTCATCAGAACCAAAGGCTACGGAGCGTTTCTCTTGTCGACTGGCCCCATCGGCAGATATTTCGGTCACTGTCACCGGATCTCCAGGAGCCAGATTGATAATGACAAAGTTAACTAAGATGATGCACAACAATGTCAGGGGTAAAAGTAGTAAGCGGCGAATAATATAATTGAGCAATGGAAGCTCCCCTAACTATAGTGATTTTTTATTCAGCCAAAAGATGCTTGAATCTGGTTCAGCCACATTAGCACCTGGTATAAGGTCTTGTCTTTCGGCCGGAATAAAGACATTTTTTACGTAGTCGCGGTACAATAAAGTTCTTTTGGGGGTATATAAAAATGTATAGGGTTGCTCCTCATTCATAATGGCATGAAAGCGATGATAAAGGACCAATCGCTTTTCGCGATCATATTCGTATTCCAAGGCATTGATGATTTCATCAATTTCAGAATTTGCAAACCCAATAGCGTTGGAAGAGCCCTTCTCTTTGGCTCCTGTGGAGTACCACAATTGACGTGGATCTTCAGGCGGGCTTCCCAAACCCCATACCATGAATAACGCATCAAAACTTTTGTCATCGATGGAAGAGGATAGATCGGCAATATCGACACCGTTAAGATTGCAGATCACACCAATCTCTTTTAAGGCAGTAGCGATGTATTCACAAATCGATTTAGATGTAGGGTTTTTAACAAAATAGGTTAAAGAAAATTTAAAAGGCACTTGTTTACCATCGATTTTCTTATCTAAGATCCCATCTCCATCACTATCGAACCACCCTTCTTCTTCCAAAAGGCGGCGAGCAGCTTGAGGATCGAAAGGCCAGGGCACAATTGTGGCGTCGTAAGAGGGAGAAAAGCGATAGAAGGGTCCTGTAATTTCTATGCCCATGCCATTTAAATTTTGTTGAATAATGCGATGGCGATCGATGGCCATGGTCAGCGCCTGGCGCACTTTTCTATTTTTAAAAAATGATTTAGCTTGATTCCAGCCGATGTAAAGATAGCTGCGGTCGACATATTCTAAGCGTTGAATGCCTTCACCTTTTTTCTGTTGTTGCGCATATTGCTCAGATTTTTTGAAATCGTCAAGTTCAATTTCTTGCTCGGGTGGGAGTATATAGGTATCTAGTTGATTGCTTTTAAAAGCTTGCCAAATGTTGTCCGCACTGCCTTTAAACTCAATTTCCATGGCTGTAGATAAAGCAGCAAACCGTGAAAAGAAGTCAGGATTGCGTTTAAATTTAATTTGGCGGTCAGTCATCCCATCAAAGATCCATGGTCCACAGCTCACAATGATATTTTTGGCCCAATGTTCATTAAAATTTTGTGCCCAGACGGAATTAGTGCGATAGGTGTCGGGTGCGGTATCGTCATCTACAATTTTTTTTCCATCTGGAAAATATTTGTAGACAAAGGATGCTAAAGGCTTAAGCTGACCGGTCAATTCTTTGGAGATGTACCTTGTTCTTGGAATTTTTTTTCCATCGGGTCCATCCACGAGCCTCGTTTTCCAACGCGCGATAAATGTGAATTTGTCGACGATTTCGAATTCTTCCAAGTCGTTATAAAAGGTGCGGAGAGCTACAGCTTGTGGTTCTTGCACATAGGTATTCATCATGATGTCGTAAAAGAACTTATAGTCTTCAGCTGTTACCTGATGTTTTCGCAAAAATTCAGGGGCTAGCTGCATCCCATCAGGAAAATATTCAATTTTAAGGGGTGCCCAAAAGACATCATTGCGTAAAAAAATCCAATATTCAGGCAAGCCCGTTTTAGTATTTATTCTTTCCTCCATTTTAGTGGCCATATTAGGAGCGAAAGCTTCAAAAATGCCGAATTTGGATTTAGCAACCGTGACGTTGCACATATCTATCCATGAAGAAGTATCTCTCCAATTGCTAAAAGGGTGAAGGTTATTGGGTTTTCCCAGAGATGCTGAACGGAGAGTACTTTGCGCAATAAAATCTTTTCCTAGGAGTTTGGGAAGTGTCTCTAAATAAAATTGATCATTTTGCAATAGATTGGATTGCTTTGCGCTATTGTTGGTTGGCTTGGGAATTTGTCTAGATGGTAATATGTTAGTAGATGGTTGTGAGGACTCAGTGGGCATATTTACAATGATACCACGCATG
>JACDGH010000257.1 GCA_013815395.1 Parachlamydiaceae bacterium | reverse complement strand
GTTTAGTGCTAAACATCAAAGTGGTAGATGATATTGACGCGGCCATAGAGCATATCAGAGCGCATAGTACTGGACATAGCGATGCGATTCTAACGGAATCTTTATCACATGCAGATCAATTTACTGATGAAGTTGATTCAGCTGCCGTCTATGTCAATGCATCTACGCGTTTTACCGATGGTTCACAGATGGGCTTAGGGGCCGAGGTGGCTATCAGTACGCAAAAATTGCATGCGCGCGGTCCTATGGGATTGCAAGAATTGACTAGTTATAAGTGGGTCGTTAAGGGTGACTACCATATAAGAAAATAAAAGGATTGCGCTTATGAAAATTGGTATTATTGGCTGTGGGCATATGGGTGGTGGTATAGCCAGGCGATTGAGCGATACGCACGAAATTTTTTTGTGTGGACATAATTTTAAAGCAACTGAAGGGTTGGCTAAGGAAATTAACGCTACAAATTGTAAAAATGTTGAAGAGCTTGTCGATCAAGTAGAGTTAATCATTTTAGCAGTAAAACCTAAGGATCTTAATAACGTTATCACAGAATTTAAGGGCAAAATTTTTACAAATAAGATTTTAATCAGTGTTTTGTCTGGTATCTCTTTGGAAAAGCTAGCAAACAATTTTAGTGGTATGAAAATTACGCGTATGATGCCTAATATGGCAGTAGTTCAGGGAGAAGGGGTAGTGGGGCTTTCTGCACTGGATAATCTTGAGGTCGATCAAAAAGAATTATTAACTAAGCTTTTTTTACCATTAGGCTTGGTTAAGTGGTTCCCTGAAACCATGATGGATGCTGTCACTGCCTTAACAGGTTCTGGGCCAGCCTTTGTGCTTGTGATGATTGAAGCAATGGTGGAAGCTGGTGTGAAAATGGGATTTAATGCTATTGATGGTCAAGCATTAGTCTTGCAAATGATTCAAGGCACGTTGAGCATGCTCAAAGAAACCAAAAAGCATCCCGCGGAACTCAAATGGCAAATAGCGTCTCCCGGGGGCACGACCATTGCCGGATTAAACGAATTGGAAACCTGTGGACTGCGCAATGGCATCATAAAAACCTTTTTGGCAACATATCAACAATCGATATTACTAGGAAAATTAGTGTAGGGGGGTGGACTTCACCCAAATCTAACCCTTATTATTGGCGGCAGCGACGAAGCGCTTAATGATGTCACCTGCCGATTCGATATTAAGAATCGTGTCAACGCTTTTTCCAGCCTGCCAGTAATCTTTGGAAGACCCACCCTCTAATGAAATTTTCTTGAACTTTTGAACGGCTAGCATTCCATAGATCATGCGCATCCATCGCTTAGTTAAAGGTTGCTTAAAGAAAAAACGGGAAATTGGCCCAATTTTAGTTCCTACCTTTTCAACATAAGGAGTACGGATAACTGAAAGAGGAATGCCTGTTACTCTTTCAGTCAGTACGATATCTTGTTCTGTCGCTTTGACGATAGCATTTTTATAATCGGCCTTTTCTAAGCATTCACTGGCTGCAATGAAGCGCGTGCCCATTTGCACGGCGGCATAACCCATCTTTAAGGCTTTTACAAAATCATTTTCGTCCCCAATACCTCCTGCGCATACAAGAGGGAGTCCAAGTCCGTACAGGGCTTCATACAGTTCTTCGGCGGAATGTATTCCGGCTTGACCGCCTGCTCGATTGTTGACACAGATTAATCCATCGACACCGTAATCAACCGCTTTTTCCGCCCAATGTTTGCTGGTAACATCATGATAGACGACTCCTTGGACTTGGCGGACATGATCAGTCACCCATTTTGGATTACCAAGGGAGGTGACAAAGAAACGACAACCTTCATCCATGGCAATTTCTACGGCTACACGCATGCGGTTTTCATAGTGAGTGGATGACTTTTCGACAATGATATTCATTCCGAAAGGTTTTTTTGTTAGTGCTTTAATTTTTTTCAGCCCTGCGCGCATATCATACCCATGCACATATACCATAGATAGGGGTTGAACAATGCCTATGCCGCCGGCTTCTGAAACGGCAGCGACTAATTCGGGATTACTGCAAGGGTACATGGCTCCACAAATAATGGGATATTCAATGCCAAGCTGTTGAGTAAATGGAGTTTTAAGTATTGACATATGCGTTCCCTTTATTTCCTTTTTAATAATTTCATTATATATTAAAAATTTATTTTATGAAACAATGACGTTATACAAGGAACATAAGGGTGATATGCAAGACATCTGTTTTTGGTCGGTGGGAGATGGAGACTACGCTTACATTTTGCAAACCTTAGTCAATTCATTTCATGCTGTCGGAATGAAAAGTGATTTCCATGTATTTAGCGACCGGGAAATTTATGGGGCTATTACTCACAAGGTGGCAGAGTTTGATAAACGCCGTTGCTTTTTTAAATTTAACTTCATGCAAAGTCAATTAAAGCATTGGGATTATCGTCACTTTATTTATCTCGATGCGGATACTGTATTTCTTAAAGCCCCAACCATTTCGCTTATCGAATTATTAAAGAGCGACCCATTGCACCTCTTTTTTGAAAGTGATTGCACCATGCCTCAGGTGAAAAGAAAAGAGTGGTGGGGATGTCCTTTGCCTGAATATGTGCGTCTGATGCACGAATGCGGAGTGATAAATCCGCATATTTACAATGTGAACGGGGGCTTTTGCATTGTTCAAAAACATGCTATGGATATCGTTTGCGAGTTAGCCATAGACTTTGTTAAATATGCTGCAAGGCAGCACTATAATTTTCCAGATGAGCCGGGATGGGCATATGCTTTGCATATGCTGTGCAAAATTCCGGAGCAGCATTTGTTAAGTTGTCACCGAGATGTGTGGTGTTCTGATTGGGAAGGTGTTTTTAAAGAACATTTACCGGATGGAAAACCCTGGGTCTTTCGCGATTATATAAGCAATTCTTCTTTTACAATCAATCCAGCTATTGTACATGCGATAAGAAGCAAAGATCTGTTAGTAAAACAAAGTACAGTTAATTAATCCATTTAAATTCGAAGTCTACCGAAAATCTATTGACTTAAAGGCTCTAAATAGATAAATATTTCAGCTTGCATATGATTTTGCTTTGGATTCGAGAGATTTTAGCGATACCTAAAAATATTGATGAATGGGTATCGCAATGTACAAACTGGAGACTATAATGAATATATTTAGACGTTTATTGCTGCTATCATTAGCAGCAAGCCTGCTTTCAGCAGTTACAATTTTTGCAGCTGATGATTCAGAGGGGGGCCGCCAAGATGGGACTAGAAATGAAGAAGAAATTAATGAGCATGATTTCGAAGCCTTGCGTGAATACCTAAAAACTAAGCGCACCGAAGACCTCGAAGAGAAAACGTGTAATCTATCCATTAGTGGTGATGTGCGTACTGAATGGCGCCACTTGAATGAATCTTGCCATGGTCATGAATTAAGAGGTGGTAATCACACAAATCGTTCAGGATTGCCTATATCCAGAAACGACTTTGACATTGAATTTAACATGCGTTTTGACTATGTCGCAGAGAAGACTTGGGCTGTTGGACATCTCCAGTATGACAACTCGGCCGGGGTGGATGGCAACGGGCATCCTTGCGGCAAACTTATTAAAAAGAAAAATCGCAAAAAAACGCCTTGTGTAAAAGGTAAATGTGAAGCATGTAAAACTGAAAGCCTAGATTGCTTTGTTGATCCAGCAGGGTGGCACGGCAGTGGTTCTTGTGATGATATCTGCTTGAAGAAAGCATACATGGGATATAATATTTGTGTGGATGGTGATTCTCGTTTCGATGTGGAATTAGGCCGCCGCGGCAACCTTTATTTGGTATTCGATTCT
>JACDGH010000019.1 GCA_013815395.1 Parachlamydiaceae bacterium | reverse complement strand
CACTCTTGAACATCGTTGAAATTAAAGTTTAAGTAGAATTTAAATTAAATATACAAAAAACAAGTCTTTGTCAAAAAGTGTAAGGGATGTGAGTGTGTTAAAGTGTAAGTCATGTGAGTTTCGGACAGACTGGGCTAGGTTTGAGCAGCACTTCGATTGCAAATCCCAATATATGTATAAAAGAAGCCTTGAGCATTGAAGACGCTGACAGGTATTAGAAAGAAATAAATTATGTGTGTCTGTGAAACCCTGGAATGCGTAGGCTCGGGCTCTACGCACCCTTCAATTCAGGAGGTCATTTAATGCGGAATATAATGATTTTACAATAAATTTTTTTAGTTGTTGTTCTTTTATACAACATTCCAGAGTGCTTATGGGTGATTTCCTATTTGAAGGGTGCGGCAGAGTTCATCGTGTTAACTATAAATCCTTATTTTTCTGACTTTATAAGTAGCTGTAGAAATAAAAAGTAAAGACGAAAAAATTATGGTTTTTGGTCTAGCAATAAATTTAAAAAAAACGAGTCACCCCAATTTAAGAAAATTAAGGGAGATGAGATGTGTTAAAACTAATAAATTACTTAACTTCTGGCGATAAGAGGCAACCACCATAGAAAATCATACTAGTTAAACTAGTGAGCATAATAAGAGCTCCAATCGCGTAAGTTCCTTTACAACAAACAACCCAAGTCCTTGTGGCTATGTTTTGAATCTCAAGATTTTGGTCTTGTCGTCTTCCAAGCAAACAGCTAAGCGCAGCACCTGTAATTCCAAGGACAGATCCAACTAAAAAAGATTTTTCTATTACATCGCAATAAAAATTGGGATCTAAAGTAGTTTGGAAGTGCATTCCTGAAATAATCATCAATAATTCCTTTTTTAAAAAGCTTCTACTGTTAAATTCTTTAAAAACTTATTCAATTTGCCAGAGACATAATTAATTTTCACTTATTTTATTAACATTTTCAAATGTTTTTATTGGCAAATCAGTTACAAAAAATTACGTCACTGGATCTTAGATTTTATAAACGCCCGGCGACCTTGTATCCTAAGTACGTAATGCCTGATGCGTATAAGCTATAAGATAAGAGCTTAACATTTGCATGAGCTTCTCCCGTTGCGAGATGAGGTATAGTGAATTGCTAAGATTTCCACAAAAGGACTTTAGTATATTAGAATGATTATTAAAAGCACTCCAACAATGGGCTGTTTTATTTGATTCACCAAGATAATTTTTTATCGAGGAATTAATTTTTTCAAATGGGACACCAGCTTTTAGCAATTGTTCTATGTTTTCTCGTTTCTTTTCAATACTTTCATCACTATCCATATAAAGTTTTTTCAAGGCTGGATATGAAACCGAAGCTGCATCATTTTCTCCAGAGGTTTGATAAAGAAAATTGTAAATTGAGTCCAATGTTTCTGACCAATCCGAAGATTGCGCTGCATCATGCATATAAGTTGCTGCTGACTTGCCTAGCTGCCCTTTGCCCAATAGTAAGATACTACGAAGTAATGAAATAAGCGTTATACGAGAGGAAATGTCGACTGTTCCTAGGCGCGCTCCGTTAAGCACCAAATTTTGAAGATGAGTATCTAATACCTGCTCAAAATTAGGGTCAAGACTATTCCGGTTAGAAATATCAGAACTATTCGAACTGCTAAAGCTTGGGGCTGTTACTTCTTGGACACTTGTAGGAGTCTTTTCCGCAGAATCTGGAAGCGGAGAGACTTTTAGATTTATTAGCATTTCAATCAAATAAAGCATCATTCGAGGGGAAAAAAGAACCTCAGCGCATTTTGAAGTACCTAGTGCTGCTATGTAAGCTATAGCTTCTTTTTCTTTAGGACTTACACTCGAGTTTGGCAAAATATTCATAAATATAGAGTGAATTTGACTAAGTTTCGCCCCTGTTTCTATTTTGTCTGAACTTTGTGGAAGTGGATTTAATAATCCTTTTTGACGAAGGGAGGAATTCATTTTATCAACAAGCGACTCTTCAAGAGTCTGATTTCCTATGGTATCTCGATGGAGCGCATTGAAGTCGGGTAATTCAAAACAGAAACTTTGTGAATGCATACTACTCAATAGATCTTTAAAAAACGCATCAAGGCCCTGTATTAAAGCACCTATAATCATTTTTTGTTTTTCTGGAATTTCAATTTCTGGGATTGTTGATGATGGGGGATTTTTTGGTGAGAAGATAGGATTCAACATTTCGACGAACAAGGCAATCGAGACGGCTTTAAGCTCTTTGTCTTTAAATACAATATCGATGAGCTTATTGATTGCTGATAAAAGAACGAGAGAATGGGATTCTGCATTTTTCGGTAAGAGCGTTAAGGCAATTGAGACAAATCTATCAAAGCGAGGAGGAAGGAGAAATAATTTTGATTTAAGTAAAGTTGAAATATGGAATGCCAGAAGGGGACCCGTATCTTTATCTTTCAGAGCCTCATTAAAAATATGATGTACGTAGTTAATAACGACTTGAAAATGATCAGATAAAATCTCAGTAAGAACATTATTTATATGTTCAATTTTGGGAGTTTCATTTTTTACACATTTGACTATTTTGGAGGGGATCTCCACAAAATTAGTATTTTTAAAAATGCGTTGTGCTGCTGGTTGTAACGAAGTAGCTGTACGTGGCTTTTTTGCTTCCAATGAATTTTCGATTTCCTTGGAAGGAATAATATTCTTAAGTATTTGATTATTTATAGTGGATGTAAACATATTTTCCTATATTTCTGAAAAACTTGAAAACGGCCGATACTTCACATGCGTACTAATAAGAGAATTAGTAGTTGGGCGGAGTAAGTCCGAATCTTGCTTGTTATTTATTTTAGTTGGTGGGCGATATTAAGGGGGATTTCAATCCCGTTATCATTGACGAGATGTTTATGTTGAAGATAAATCCTTCTAAGTCTTGAGTGTTCATCAAAGTGGAGACTGAATTCGAGCCAGCCTTCATTAAAATAATATGAATAGAGAGAGTTCCTATAGAATTTTTCCTTTCTTTGCGCACTTTCAAAAGCAGCTTCGGCAATTTCGCGCGGCATAAAGCGCATCAGACGCTGGGGTTTGGAAGCGGGATGAATGAGAGTGTTTACAAATTCGTCAAAGGTGAGGAAGTTTGACGCTTTGATGCCTAAATCTGTGGCAATATCTTCCGGGAGGGAAACAGGATACCGGATTCTGAGAATACAGTGCAACAACCAGTCGAAGATTTTCATAAATATCTCATGTTTTAAGTTAATTCCCTAAAGGGAACATAATTTCATCATGTGTATTGTACCTTGCGCGAGGTATGACTGAATTTCTCCAGTTTCTCCGATGGGGGATAATACTTGCTTTGCCGTTTAGGCAATGAAGCATTCGGATTTTGTTGTTCTCAAAATGTAGAGCATAGCAATCCAATCACAAATGAAGCAAGAAAATTGTTTTTTATCTTTGATGGGCGGAGAAATGAGATAATGCTTGTTATCCTAAAGATATTTTGATATATAGCCCGATTTAACAGGTGTGGCACATATGCATGGTATATTTCTTGATATTGAAACAAATGGACTAAATGCCGAAGTGCATCGTCCTCTCGATATTGCTTGCAAAATTGTTGATTTTTCAACAGGTCTTATAAAAGGGGAGTATCAATGTGTTGTTAAGCAAACTGCAGAGGTGTGGGCAGCAAGCGATTTGGCTAGTATTAAAATGAATGGATACAGTTGGGATATAATTTCGGTTGGCAAACTGCCTGAAATAGTTGGCCAGGAAATTATTTCCTTTTTTACTGAACTTGAAATACAACGCGGCGCAGCTGTTTTTATTTGTCAAAATCCTTCTTTTGACCGCGCCTTCTTTAATCAATTGATCGATGTTTATACTCAAGAACGCTTGAATTGGCCTTACCATTGGCTAGATTTTGCTTCAATGTATTGGGCAAAGGTGGTGCAATCTGCCTTAGACGAGGGTAAGGTGCTTCCTGAAAAAGTATCTGTTTCAAAAAACGATATTGCAAATTCTTATCATCTCGCACCGGAAGCTAGTCCACATAAGGCTATGCAAGGTGTAAATCATTTGATTTTATGCTATCAAGCTATTTTCGGTATTACTTTTAAAGAATAGATTATTTTTGAGCTTTTTGAAGAATTAGCAGGCTAGGAGCTTGGTTTCGATTTAGCCACGTGTGGTGGCAGCTGCTCCATTGGCGAGGGCTTAATGCTGCTGCAAATTTTTTGATCATATTTTCTTCGTTTTTTCCTTCTTCATGTCCTGGATAGCATGTGATGCTAATGCAGCCACCTGGCGTGATGAGGGGGAGTGCTGCTTCAAGGCTTTGGATGGTTGTTGAGCTCATCGTGGTCAAAGATTTATTGCCCCCAGGAAGGTATCCTAAATTATAGACAATCAGGGCCACTGATTCCATTTCAAAATAATCTGGAAAGGAAGAGTGGCATTGTTTCGACAAGTGGATATACTGCATGACGTCTTCAGCGAAAACTTCTTTTAGTCGTGCGCGGGTTGCCTCAATGGCATCCATTTGCCGATCGAGAGCTGCCAATTGACCAGTTTGTTGCTTTTTTTTATCGAAGATTAAATGTGCTAGCTCCAGCGTATCATAGCCATTTCCACAAGTAGCATCAATAGCTATATCTCCTTTCTCCAATGATTTTTTCCAATATGCATGTGCCAGATCAAGATGCGATTGGAATAAGAAGAATTGAGATATTGTTTTCATTTAGGGTGAAAGCTGGAAGTTAGAAAAAATTCGTTGTGGTAACCGAGTAAATCTGCAAATTTGCTGCGCAAATCTTGCTTAATCTTTTCAAGAATTAGCTGTTGTCGTCCAATTGGAAGAGTGGGGAGATCGACGCTGATATGGATTTTATTATTTTTCAAAACAAGGCGACTTGCAATATCGCTGCCAGGAAATAATTCTTTCCAATAAACATCAAGATATTGTTGAATAACAGCTTCATCAACACTAATTGCATGTTCACCAGAACGAATGTAATAATATTTACGTTTAGCATTAATTAAAAGGCTTGCAGCAATAGCTAATCCAATGAAAATGGAGATAAGGCCAAATAGCGAAAGTAATAAGGATTCATTTAAAATAAATTGAACAAAGTTGGTTCGTATACTTGGTGACCAAGGGATAATTATTCCGACAAGACCGAGTAAAATAAAGAATAGAGCTGTAAAGGAACTAATCATGGAAAAGAAAAAATGGTTCATATATTTATTATGAAAATGTGTTAAAAATTAAAATTCATCGCTATATTCTTCTTCAACTGAAGAGGTGATTTCATTCGGAGCCATTTCTGAAAGTCCAAAATTCTTTTTCAGTTGATCGGGTAGAAACATGCTTTTAAATACAACATGTACGGCAGAGACGTGTAGGTCGGTAAGTTTGGTGATTTCGTCAGACACAAGGGTTTGAATTTCTTCGGCTTTTTTTGGGATGGAATAGCCGTAGCAGATATTGACTTCTATTTTGATGGAAATAGATTGATTTTTGCTATCTTGCTCGCAATATATACCCTTAACTCCTTCTACAGCACCACGATCAAGGATACTGTCAATAAAGTTACCTTCAACGAGCGAAATACCATCCAGGCGAGATAGGCACTGCAGCACGATACCTTGAAAGACGCGATTCTCAATGTCCCGTACATATAAAGTTTCTGGTAATTCGAATTCTTTGGTGTCTACTTTCTTCTCATCTACTTTTTTATTATTTGCTTTTTTTAAGTCCATTTTCAATGATCCCCTAGCTTAAATGAAAGTTGGCTTAACTATTCCAAAAGCGTAATTTTTTGGCCTGCGCAATGGATAGTTCGACTTTATACATCACCTTATCATGACCTTGGTAATCCTGGCCAGTCATTTATCATCCATTTCGTGCAGTCAAATACTTTTTCTGTTATGCTAACTCTAGTACGTCATGTCAATTAAATTGAGGAGCTGGACTAGCGCGAGAGTTCTCGAGGTTCAATTCTCAATTTAAATGCCATTAAGTACTAGAAGTGTGCAAAGTAAGGCAGAAGCGTCAATAAACAATCGGCCTGTTTAGTCTGATAAGCAATTTTCCTTAAACAATTAATTAAAAAGTATGCGATGACTATGATTTTGACAATGTTTTTTTGGTTACTGATGGGTGTTTCCACTGCTTATTTTGCTCAGCAGCGAGGGAGAAATCCCTATATTTGGTTCGCAATTGGCATTTTTTTTGGTTTACTGGGATTACTATTTGTTTTCTTATTGCCTATTGTAAATGTCAATGAAGAAATGAACGATTCTATTGCTGAAAAAGAATCTTTTGTTCCTTTACTATCCCAAAAAAGCCACGAATTTTTGATAAAAGATTGGTTTTACTTAGACTCACAAAATAAGCAGCAAGGTCCAATTCCTTTTAATGCACTCAAGAAAATGTTTGAAGGGGAAGAATTGAAAAGAAATACTTTTGTTTGGTCTGAGGGGATGTCCGACTGGAAGAAGATCGAAGAGTTCGGTGAATTGAAAGACGTTTTGGCAGAATAACACTAAACAAAAACCTTGTTGCCGGTTAGTCGCTGAAAAAAATTAGCGACACACTGGCAACAAGGTTTTTGTTTAAACTCCAGTTAAGGAGCGGAGAAGGAATGAGTGGTTAGCTATTTTACCAGCTTGACTTGGTAATACCGGGGATCATACCCATGGAAGCTAACTCTCTAAAAGTAAGTCGTGATACTCTGAATTTTCTCAAAAAACCACGAGCACGGCCCGTTATTGAGCAACGGTTGCGTAGACGTATTGGAGAAGAGTCGCGCGGCATTTTGTTTAAAGCTACACGAGCTTCTTGACGCTCTTCTTCGCTTACGTTAAGATCGCGAGATTTGGTTTTAAGCTCTTGGCGTTTATCCCATTTTAGCTTGACCATTCTTTCGCGACGTTTTTGCTTTTCGACGGATGACTTTTTAGCCATAGGAATCCTTAAATTTGCTATTTTTTACGCGCAGGGCCTTTTTGCCTTTGCTTGCGATTTGGATCTTTTTTGTTGATTACATAGAGACGACCACGGCGGCGGACTAAAATGTCTCCTTTCGAAGGGTCGGCTTTTAAAGATGCTTTTACTTTCATGTTTTTTTCCTACTGTCTTAGCGAGCGTTTCGCAACAATTAAGCATTTGTTATAATTGATCGTTATTTTCTTTTCAACCTTTTTCATCTATTCGCGAAATTTTTTAGCGTTTGGACATAAACGCTATTGCCGATGTGCCGCTATGAATGTCATACAACATCAATTACGACATGCTGTAACAAATATCTGTGGGGACATTGGTGGACTTTGGGATAAAAGTTGGGCAAGCTTTATTGCCGTTGAGCCGCAACCTCAGCACTTTGCCGCAGAAGGTAGCGGCTCACTGGTAATAAAGTTTTGTCCAAACTATATAAAGTGGCTCATTTTCGTTGCATTTTATGCATAGGTTCTTTATTCTTTTGCCAAGTTATAACGATTAACACATTAAGGATTTAACATGAAACGTACATATCAACCAAGTAAGCGTTGCCGCAAAACAAATACTGGTTTTCGTAAAAGAATGAAAACTGCCGATGGGCGAAAAATCATCAATCGCCGCCGTCGTCAAGGCCGCAAAGAGCTAACAAGAGCGTGATTTTTCGCTATCCTAAGACGGTGCGCTTGCGATCCAGATATCAATTTCAACGCATGGCGCACCAATCAACTCGTTACGTAGGGGATTGGATTGTCATTGAGGCTCGTCCAAATAAATTTGCGCTTAGTAGGCTTGGTATCACTGTCACAAAGCGTTATGGCAAAGCAACAATACGCAATCGATTTAAACGTGTTGTTCGCGAAGCCTTTAGATTGTGTCGTCAGCAGATTAAATCTGGATTCGATCTCAATATAAAGCCCAGAAACCTCGCAAATACTGCTAAAATGCAGGACGTAATGGGCGAATTCCTTCGCTTTCTCGCTAAAATTCGGTAGTCGTATGGATTTGTTTTCAGGACTTAATCTACAGCAAAAAGCAGCTGTAGAAAAAGTCGATGGACGCTTGCTTATCCTGGCCGGGGCTGGTAGCGGAAAGACACGCGTTTTGACTTTGCGCATGGCGCACCTTGTAAAAAATTATAGCATCCCCCCTCAATCTATCCTTGGTCTTACTTTTACTAACAAAGCTGCAGTTGAAATGCGCCGCCGTGTCTCCTTTATTTTAGGGGCTGAGGCTTTGCAAATTTCACTTTGTACCTTTCATGGTTTTTGCATGCAGGTTCTGCGAAATGAGATCCATCGACTAGGTTACACCCCCCAATTTACACTTTACGATGAAAAAGATGTTCAAAGGCTAGTTACCTTGATCGCGCGCGACTTATTGGAGCGTGAGGGGAATTTACCATCACTCCAATCAACTACAGACGCAATTACGATTGCTAGAAATAAAGGTTTAAAATCCGAACAAATCGTCGACACCGGATCTGAATGGCATGATCAATTTACGCGTACTCTCTATCAACGCCTGCAAGATAGTATGCGAGCGTATAATGCTGTTGATTTTGACAGTCTTTTGGGATTAACAGTTGAACTCTTTGAAAGTTGCCCAGACGTCTTAGAACGCTATCAGGATCGCTTTCGATACATCATGATTGACGAATATCAAGACACCAATCCCATACAATATCGCCTTGCCTCCATGATTTCAGCTAAATATAACAATTTATGCGTTGTAGGGGATGATGATCAATCCATCTACGGTTGGCGCGGTGCTGATGTGCAGAATATTTTGGATTTTTCGGATGCTACCTTGATCAAACTAGAACAAAATTATCGCTCCACCCATACCATTCTAAAAGCTGCAAATGCTGTGATTCAAAATAACAAAAAACGCCATGAAAAGGTTCTTTGGAGCGATAAAGGGGACGGACGAACAATTGAGGTTTTTACAGCTCCTAATGAAATTAATGAAGCTGAAGCCGTCGTTTACCGCATTAATCAACTGCGCGAAAATGAAGGACTTTGCTGGGGGAATATTGCTATATTATACCGGTCTAATGCTCTATCGCGAAATTTTGAGACAGCTTTAATGAAATACTCATGGAAAGATAAAGATGAACATTGGGTGCAGGGGATTCCCTATCAAGTACACGGGGGGGTTGAATTTTATGAACGGCGTGAAATTAAAGATTTATTTTCCTATTTGCGTGTTATTGTCAATCCATTCGATCAAGCAGCCTTGTTGCGGATAATTAATTATCCGCGCAGAGGAATCGGTGAAGCCTCTCTAGATTTACTTACGGCTCATAACCGCTCAAAGAAAATTCCTTTATGGGATGTGATTAACCATGTAGTGTGTGGTTCTTCAGGCTATGAAGAGCTGTGCGAAAAAATAGCTCCTAAGGCTTTAAATGGTCTTAAAGAATTTCTAGATATTATGGCTACAGCGAAGGCTAAATTTGGCGTACCTCCCTTTAGCGAAACTATGACCTGGTTAGTTGATCGTATTTCTTATCAAAAAGCCATTAATGAAGAAGTTAAAAGTGATCAAATGCGCGACTTCAAATGGGAAAATGTGCAGGAATTTATATCTGCGATAGCAGATTATGATCAGAAAAGGGGAGGGGATCCTGAAATTCCATACACTTTGCATGATTATGTTGTTAGTTCACCTTTAGACAAAAATTGGGAAGGAGCTTCGGGTGACACTGGAAAGGAAAATAAGGTGACATTAATGACTTTTCATAGTGCCAAAGGCCTTGAATTTCCGGCATGCTTTTTAGTCGGAATGGAGGATCATATTATTCCTCACGAGAAGAGTCTAAAGCAAACAGGGATTGAAGAGGAGCGACGCTTGATGTATGTTGCCATAACACGTGCCATGAAATTTCTTACGATTAGTATGGCTCAGCAACGTAAGCGGATGGGGGTTGATTCACATAGTCGCCCTTCGCGCTTTCTTTTCGAAATACCCAAAGAACATTTGAAAGCTACTAAATGGAGCGACGGCTCTTAAATAGTTTTTTCTTAGACTGATTTATTTTGAACTTATTTTTTGCTAATTGCGGCAGAGGGGGTTGTTGAAGTCAAAGTTTTGATATTTTGAATCGTTACGGCAATATCGGCTTGCACAGAAGCAGGGGCTGAATCGTATGATTTTTGAGCGTATTTTAAGGCTTCAGACATTTGATTTTTATCAAGATAAACCTGTGAAATAATCATTTGTATGCGCCAAAGATTTTCTTTGTCTTTCGTCCCAAATTTTTCAATGTACGCCACTAGAGGGGCTATAGCTAACTCTGTCGTGCAATTTTCTTTGCTCATTCCTTCACAAATCGATTCGAATTCGATGACCGCAACATGATAAGGTATTTGTTGTTCATTATTAGCATCAGCAGCAAGAAGCTGCTGCTTTAAAGCAGCGGCTTCTTGACCATGGATTTGACCTTCTGTTGCCAGAAAACGATAGCGTTCTGTTTGAAAAAAAAGGGATTGATTTGAAACCATCCCCAATTTAATAATCTTGTTGACGTCATTGTTAAGGCCCAATTCTTTAGCCTGACAATAGAGTTGTTTAAGTTCGATGCCAGACGGCTTAACATTATCAATAGCTCCCATTTTTTGCTTATATCCGGAGTAATCGCTGATCATTTTGTTAAGATAAGCTGCGTATTGCTTCCCACCACCAGCGCGATATCCCGTAGTTCCAATCTGTTGATTTTGCTGTGCATCATATACAATAACTGTAGGAAAACTGCGAACATTAAACTTCTGTTGTAATTGCTTATTTTGAGCTTTGATTTGCGGATCTTGAGGGGAATAAAGAGGGAGATCTAGTTTAAGAAATACGAATTTATTGCCTGCTGCGTCCGCAAAATCTCTAGTGTCGAATGCTTCTTCATCAATTTTATTACACCAGCTACACCAATCGGATCCTGTGAAAAACATGATTAAAGGTAGCGATCTTGAGCGGGCTTGCTGTACAGCCTCCTCATAATTTGTGAACCATTTTATTGATCCTTTAGATTGCATGGATTGCACATCAGCTGAGCACAAAAACCAGCTCTGAAGCAAAATTGCTGTAAGTAAAGCTGTCAATTTATTGAACATATTTGATCCTTTATTAAGTTTTTAGAACCCAAAATTTACACATGATGCTAAACTAACTTCATGCGGACTCAATTTGTGCCCGCAAAAGTGTAAACCCTATACTAACTGAATTATTTGTAATCATGCAATCATTTCCTCCTACATATGTCTTGCGACATCGCCGCGAAAATCTTAAAAAATGTAGTTTACGAGGACTCGAATCGCGTCCTGATTTTGATTTTTTCTCATACCCTAATAGTAAATTACCCGATATTTCTAATTACATCATGTTAGATTTTGAAGGACCTGTGATTAGTCCAGCCGATAGCCATCTTGGACTTTTTATTCTGGATGCCACTTGGCGTTATGCTGAAAAAATGGTTCGTTTTGTCGATGACCAAGTTGTATTAGAACGTCGCAGTCTACCTCCAGAATTTCGAACTGCTTATCCGAGGCGTCAAGAAGATTGTTCCCTGCCAGAAAGAGGGCTGGCCTCTATTGAAGCTATCTATATTGCCTATTGGCTAATGGGTCGTGAGACGGCTAGATTACTTGAGAATTATCACTGGAAAACGGAGTTTATGGAAAATAATAAATTATTGAAGATAAATTAAACCTGACTAAATTCAGGTATTGACATAATAGAAATAATAGTGTATGTTTATCTTTTTAAAAAAAGCAATTTTTGTAGTTTATTGCCATTGCATACAGATTTCTAAATTGTTCAGGTATAAACCTAGAAACGGATTTAACAGGATTATTTGATAACAATAAGCACTACTAAGGATCAAATGCTCAACCAATTTGTAGATTCTATATTCATATTAGAAAATGTGCTTTGGGGTTATATTGGTGTGCCTCTAATTCTATTATTAGGCATTATCTTAACGTACAATTCAAATTTTTTCCAAGTTCGCAAGCTTCCTGTTGTTATTAAAAATTTTATATGTGTTTTTAACGGTTCATCCTGCGGTCCAAATGGAATCTCTCCTTTAAAAGTTTTTTTTGCAAGTATTGGTGGAGGGGTAGGTGTCGGTAATGTTGTCGGCGTGTGCACTGCTGTTCAAATTGGAGGGCCAGGAGCTCTATTTTGGATTTGGATGACCGCTTTAGCTGGTGCAGTTGTAAAATACGGCGAAGTCTATTTAGGCATGAAATATCGTGTAGAAGATGGTAACGGAGGGTTTACTGGCGGTCCAATGTATTACATGCGACATGTCTTGGACAAGCCATGGATATCTACAATTGTGTGTTGCTTACTTTGTGTATACGGAGTGGAAATATATCAATTTAGCGTATTGACTAATAGTATTTCAACGAATTTAGGCTTAAATTTCTATGCCGTTTCGGCAATATTTTTAATGTTAATATTGTTTGCTGGTAGCGGTGGTGTAAAGCGGGTAGGAAGCATTTCTACTTTTCTAATTCCTTTATTTGTCTCGATTTATGCTGGCATGGGACTATGGGTTCTTGTTAATAATATACAGCAGATACCCTCCGTCTTTAACTTAATTATTTCGTCGGCCTTCAATGGTCATGCCGCTCTCGGAGGTTTTGCAGGAAGCACGCTCATGCTGGCAATGTCCCATGGCATCCGTAGAGGCTGTTATAGTGGTGATATTGGCATAGGATATGCTTCTGTAATTCACTCTGAGTCTAGTACACCAATTCCTGAAAAACAAGCCTCCTTGGTGATTTTTGAAATTTTTATGGACACTTTTGTGATATGCACGACAAGTGTAATGCTTATTTTAGTTACTGGAGTTTGGCAAGAGCCCGTGGATGGGATTATGTTAGTACAAATGGCTCTGAGTAAATACTTCCCTTACATGCATTTATTTATGCCCCTCTTTTTATTTTTGGTAGGCTATGCCACTATCAATGCTTATTTGTGTGTTGGACTTAAATGCGCAGAATACTTAATGCCTAAGTATGGCCGTGGCCTCTATTATCTTTACGCTATATCTGTGCTTACCTTCTTTTCATTCTTTGACACTATTTTAGCACAATCAGTCATGGCCATTGCCGGGGGATTTTTGTTAATCATCAATAGTTGGGGGATTTTTGTTCTGCGCCATGAAATCTCATACAATCTTGATTCAATTGTAGTGGGCACTAAAGAAGGTGCTACTAAAAGCAAAGCTGAGGCAGAAGCAGAATTCAATTTAGGGTGATGCTATAATTTTATGAAAGTATGTGCAGTACTCATATTTTTTATTAATCAGAAATACCGCTTATTCTTGAGAAATTATGTCCCTTTAAGAATAAGCGGTATCTGAAGCGATTATATTAAAATTCTATTCCGATAGATAAACTTGGACCATCTAGACATAAGTCACCATAGCTACCAATTCGGTTTTGATTAAAATACTGATGATGTTCTAATCCTAATTTCACCCAAATAATATTACTGCAATAACATGTCTGCCATTGTATTCCTATTTGAGCGTCAAATACAGATTGGCAGGTGTCTAGATTTTTCTTTACGCTACAAAATTCTGTTCCGTATAGAAAAATATCAGAGTCCTGCAAATCAACATGAAAACGTCCATACAAAAATGCATAGGAAGCATTAGCATAAATGCTAAAACCTTTTCCAATATTCCAATCTCCTCCAAGCCCCACCAAAGGTCCGATCCCTAAAAATCTTTGTTTACCTGGGGTGTGCGAAGAGGAAAGATCACCGGATGAACCTTTTGAAGATATTGAATCTGAAAAAATTGCGGAAGAGTTTGGTCCATCAGAAAAATTTTCAAAATTTGAAAAGTTTGTGCGAAGCTTTTGTTCGATTCTTACTCCGCGCAATCCTCCGAAAGGCCTCCATGTAAAACAAGTTCCTAAATTAAATTCTCGCCCAATGGTTACATCGATAACGTCCAAGTCTAGTTTCCAATGACGTTTGTTATGATTATTTCCATTTGTATGCTCTTTTCTATTTCGATTTGAACGGGAATGGAAATCGGTAAAAAATATCGCTACATCGATACCGCTACCAAATTGATATCCGGCACCGATACGAAAACCCGGATTCCAATTAAAATGTGGATCTCTTCCTTTTCCTATAAAACGGGTTTCGACTCTCCCACTAGAAGTAAACTGATCAAGATCCTCTAGCGGAAAACAATCATCTAGCCCATCTTCAAAAGTTCTCCAATATAAAAAATCGGCGCTAATAAACCCTTTACCGCAGCAAGTAGATTCACAGCAAGTAGATTCACAACACTGTGCATCACCAAAGTTTACAGATGATGGTATGTTGCCATAATCTTCGTATGCATAACTCGATGATGTTGCCAATAAGAGAGTCATGGCAATTTGTATTTTTCTAAATGTTTTCATGATGCCTTGTCCTCTGTTATGGGCTCAATTTAATTTTAGAATAGAAATAGACGCATTTGCATTAAACACAGTGCCACCTGATAAAGTTTGTAAGGTGACCGCTGCAGTGGAAGTGTGATTTCGCAATGTAAGCACATCACCTGCACTCATAGTCCAGATCATTTGTCCGCAATTTTGTTGAGTACCCGCACCTGAACCATAGGTCGCTCCAGAAACTGCTGCTCCATTTAAAAACATTGTAAATTGATTAGGCTCCACACCAGAAATAGAAAACTCCACCTTATATATTCCGGCGTTAGTGAACATAATTGTTGAAGTACCGGGGGCATGTGTAAATCCCGAGGATATAGGGCCATTTGAATCAAATGTGATATCTGCTTCGAGAGGTATCACTTGAGCGCCTTCATTATAAATATAAGCATAATCTAGAATTCCGCCTGCAGCACCCGTTGCGCCTGTTGCACCAGTTACCCCCGCTGGGCCCCCTGCTGGTCCTGGAGGTCCCATAGGTCCGGTTGGACCTCCGATCCCACTGCTAGTGATAATCTGTGTCAACGCAGCGATAACTTCCGGATTAGAAAGGTTGGCTATAACAATTTGTTGTGCAACGAGTTGCTGAAATTGCGGGAGCAGAAATATTCTCTCCCTAAGAATCTTTTGCACTTGTTGGACTAATTCAGCTCCCGAAACACTTTTTCGGCAGCTGTTGCATCCCACACAAGTAACAAATTTTTTGTTTAAAATAAGTAGTTCGTCTTGAATTTCCGACGAATAGGGATTTTGAAATTCCTTTGCTTCTACACTCTCGAGTTTAGAAGTTGCTGACAAAGGTATCGCTAAGATCATTAGCATGCTACAGATACGTGAAATCATGTAAAACCTATAAAAAATTTTTGTCGTCTTCGTGCTTAAAGAAACATTTTTTAAATATTAAGTCAATAAAAAGATAGTTACATTGGTTATTTCTTCCAAGAAAACATTAACAATCAATGACATAAATTTCAAATTGGATGGTTTATCTAGCACTGCTAAACAAATTACCAGCAAATGATTCAAATCTTCGATAGGCACTTTTCAAAAAAAAACCATAATGAGTTACTATTCTGAGATGATTTTTTTGGTACTCGGAAAGAATTGGGGGCTGGATTTCTTAGGGTAGTTTAATACGTTTTAGAGGCTAAGAGGAAACGAAGAGAGGGGGAGAAACGCGTAGGCGCCGAGAACTAAAGTTAGTTATCAGTAATTTATAGGCGAGGGGATTTAAAAAATTATTAGATCAAACTTACAAATTCAAGCTAAATAGAACTCCTAATTTTGTCGCTCTTCTTTAAACTATATTTTATTGTATTTACTAATTTAGTTCTCAGCGTTTCCGGTTTCTCCCTGTGTCTGCGTTCCCCCTTATCCTCTAAAACGTATAGAAGGGGGACGACATGGACAGGCCGTATAGAGTCATTACGAAATATTCATCATCTTATCGAATCCGTTAATACCACCCATCAAGTCCATTTCTGTGTAAACCTTTTAATTTTACCTCACCCCAATTCTTCCCAAGAACCATTTTTTCATGAAATACTCCCATCATCCTATCTTTTTAGATTTTCTTTTAACTAAGTTTTAACTATTTACTGTATTGTTTTAATACCATTATAAAATATTTAATTTGTTTATATATTAAATTTAATAATATAATAAATATATGTATATGAATGATAATTAATTTTTTGCATAATTGTTTTTAATCATAAAATCATCTCTATTAAAACGAGGTTATTATGGTATCAAGAATTGGAACAAGAATTGGAGCAAGTTTGGTCCACCATATACCCGGACCGAAACAAGTATCAACTCCTGGGCAAGGATCTGTAGAAAGCTCAGCAGAAGCTACCCTAGCTGCGGCAGAGGCCCAGCAAATTGTCCAAAAAGTAAAGCTTTCACCCTCTGATACAAAAACAGTGCAAGTTTATTCTCAAGTTAATCTAAATAAACCGAAATATGTTCATGAGCCCAAAGATTTAGATACATCTTGGTCGGTCGAGACGGAAACCCAAGAACCATACATTAAACAGTTATTTAATGAAGCAGCCGAAGAATTAGAAACTGCGAAAGGTGTAAAATCTAAGGATAAGAAGACTAAAGCTGTCTCATTAAGGTCAAATAAACCCGTTAAGCCTGGGCAAGCATTTACTTCGGCACTAGGGGATATGCGTGTCCTAAAGGGCGATATTTCTCGAAATAGAAGAGCTTATACAACTCGTGCCAAGCCCGATATCGGTGCTGAAGAAGGAAGGACGGATTATGCTCAATTATTTATGCAATCTAACAAGGGGAAAGCGTGGTTAGGACATTTAATAAAATTAATTATAATAGCAAAAATAGCGTCTGAATTAATTGATGGGGAAAAGTCCACCCAAAATATTAATAAAACCTTAGGCGAGCGTTTAGAAGAAGATCCTGTTATGGTAGATAAAGAAATCATGTCTCTCAAAGGGAAAATTGGAAAAAATAAAATTAAAGTTGATGAAGCTAATAAACAATTTGAACTCTTAAAAGGTCAAATTAATGATGTGAAAGAGCAAATTGCGGTTTTATCATCTTCCATCCACGCAGCAGAACAAGAGCTTGTGGACACCTTATTGACATCGCCTGATCCTGCAAAGGCAGCGATATCTTCATCAGTAATGGAGTCTAAAAAGGATATCGAAGGGTTATATTCTCAAAAGAAAATGCTGACAAATAATCTTGAAAATTTAAAAGATGATTATGATACTTCTTCGCATAATATTAAAGATTTAGAGACTAAACTTGAAAAAATAAATAGTAGAATTGATGTTTTAAATGCCATTAAAAAAAATAAAAGTTCAGGAATTACGTATAATGAATTATATATAAGTTCGAAAAAATCCTATGATAAGGCTAAGCTACAAGCCATAAAAGGTGCAGGGGACGAACTAATTGCAAGCAGTTTGAAATTAAAGGAAAAGTCTATAGAATTGAAAAAAGAAATCGAGGAAAATAGCAATAAAATTATATCCCTTCAAGGAAATCTGGAAACAGCAATTAGGACCTACGGAAAAGAAAATATAGATAGTACTAAAGTAATTAGTGAAATTAATTTACTGAAAGAAAAAAATACCATCATGGCAGATGATATAATCAAATGTCATGAACTAACAAATCAATGCAGTGAAATGGTATTTAATATTTTGGATAAAGATAGAAAAGCTATTGTTGATAAAGAGGATTTACTACTTAAAGGGGTAATTAGCGATCAAATTTATCTTAAACAGGCTAACAATTTGTTCATCGCCTTGAAAAGCGCTTACGATTTTCTTGACCCTGTCTCACAATCTTTAGACAAGAGCCCAGGACTTAAATCCATTTATGATACTCTTTGTGCAAAAAATCCAAAAGTTGAATCCATGGTCAAGGTTTTGGGTTGGCAACCTGGAGCTGTTGTTGGCCTATATCTAACAGTCATGACAAGCGCTTTTAAACAGTGCGAATTAGCGCAAATGCCAAATAGTGAAAAAGCTTTAGAAAAATTAAGGAAATTAGATTCCATTGAAGATTTAAGATCACCAGCTTTTCAATCCACCCCTTTTGTAGAAATTGCAGGTAAAGTAG
>JACDGH010000256.1 GCA_013815395.1 Parachlamydiaceae bacterium | reverse complement strand
AGAGAGGAATATCTATGCAAACCGATGTTAATGCACCTGTAGTTCCTTTAGAATATACTATTGGACAACTTCATTCTTTAACCGTTTTATTGCCAATTTTAATATTCACCGCTGTCCTGATATGCGACTTAATTCATACTTTCGGTAAACCAAAAGCATTAGTCATTGGACATTGGCTCGTCATCCTTGGACTACTTGCATGTATGCCAGCAATACTGACAGGTCTAGAGGCAGCGCAACATTATAGACCGGAAAGTGAGCTTTTGGAAAACCATCGCTGGTTAGGCTTCGCCACGGGTATATCTTGTTCGCTATATGCAGGCCTGCGCATTTCAACCATGCTTTGGAAGCTGCCTATTTCAAAAAAATGGTATCTTGTGATGAGTGTTTTACTGCTAGCGCTTGTCACTTGGACGAGCGATGTGGGAATTTTGCTTAGCAGCAGGTAAAGACATGCGCAAGTTTGCCTTCCTGAATGCGCCGCACAATTTCCCAAGCAAAAGGAGTCAATTGTTCTTGTTTTAATTCAGCAATTTTGAACCACTCAAACTTATCTTCAGCATAATGATAGGGAGAAGGTTGCAGATGATGCACAATGTAGATATGACCAAATTGATGAAAAATAAAATTTGGATCTTCATCAACTACAGCGAAGGTGTGCGACAAATTATCTAAAAGATGCATTTTCCCAAATGACATTCCCACCTCTTCCAGAAATTCACGACGCAAGGCTTCCTCAGGAGTTTCGCCTGTTTCTATTCCTCCCCCAGGCAAATCAAACAATCCGCGATAGCATCCATTTGGGCCTTTGTGGACTAATAATATATTTTTTTCCAGAAGCGCAATGCCATAAGCTCCAATACGCGTCACTTTTTTTTCATATAAAATACCTCTTCCTATATAAGATAAATTTAATTTTTATGATGAGATTAATATGCTTTCTAGAATTCTTTTAACGATCCTCGTCGTTTTTATGTTATGCTCTTGCCATTCTAACGATAAAAAAAAACTTTCTGTCATTCCACCTGTGGATGTCAATGATTATACGGTCGAACCGCACAATATTCCAGCCGTCTTTGATTTTATAGGATTCGCCGAAAGTATTCATCCTGTCGAAATTCGCGCTAGAGTCGAGGGTTACCTTGATAAAATCGCTTATGAAGATGGACAGATGGTGCAAGAAGGCAGCTTACTTTTCCAACTAGATCCACGCCAATATGAAGCTCAGTTGGCTCAAGCTCAGGCTGAAGTGGCTAAGCAAGAGGCAATTTTAGAAAATGCCAAACTAACCGTCAAACGTCTCACCCCTCTCTACGAAAAAAAAGCAGCCAGTAAAAAAGATCTCGACAATGCCACTGCTAGTGAATTATCTGCTGCTGCTTCACTTCTCAGCGCTAAGGCGAATTTGCTGAATGCCGATATCAATTTGGGCTACACCACCATTCTTTCTCCGATTACAGGGCTATCAGACAAAGCAAAGTTGCGGGAAGGAGCTCTTATAAATCCGGCTTCCAATAGCTTGCTGACTACGATTTCTGTCATCGATCCTATATGGGTATACTTCACTATTTCCGATAACGATATTCTCAAAGCCACTAAGCAGTCTGATGAACATTCTATTATCTTACCTAAAGATAAGGACTACGATGTCCAAATATTTCTCAGTGATGGTAGCATCTTTCCCTATAAAGGAAAAGTCAATTTTAGTGCTCCTACTTATGACCAAAGCACTGGTACGCTTCTGGCACGCGCCGTTTTTCAAAATCCAAGGGCCGATTTACGTCCCGGACAATTTGTGCGAGTGAAAGTCTTTGGCGCCAAACGACCCAATGCATTAACAGTACCCAGAAGAGCGCTCATGCAAAAAAGCAGTGGCATGTTCGTCTATTTAATTTCGAAGGATAATAAAGTGATTTCTCAAGATGTCACTACTGGCGATTGGTATGAAGATGATCAAGTGATTACCAATGGTTTAAAGACGGGTGATCGCATAGTTGTAGACGGAATTAATAAAGTGCGTCCAGGAATGGCGGTAAATATTTTAGGACCCTGGAAGCCAGTTACAAATTCATTGCCCTAAGAGATAAGTATGTCAACCGGTTTCTTCATAGAACGTCCCATCCTATCAAGTGTCATTTCGATATTTATCGTCTTGGCTGGACTTACGTCAATATTTTTTTTACCTATTGAGCAATTTCCAAATATTCTTCCTCCTCAAATTAATGTGCAGACTTCATTTTCAGGGGCCAGTGCGCAAACTGTTGCTAATACAGTTGGTGCTCCCCTTGAGCAGCAGATCAATGGCGTCGAAAACATGATCTATATGTATTCGAATAGTTCATCCACGGGTGATTATAATCTAAATATTTTTTTTGAAATTGGGTCGGATATCAATCAAGCCTTAATTGATGTGCAAAATCAAGCAAATATTGCTCAACCTCTTTTGCCTGATGAGGTTCAAAAGGGGGGGGTCTCAATTTTGAAGCAGACCCCTGCTATTCTTTTGCTTGTTTCACTGCAATCACCTGATGGACGCTATGATGAAATCTTTCTCAGCAATTATGCCACCATTAATGTCGTGCAAGAGTTGCAACGCACCCCCGGCGTCAGTCAGGTTAAAATTATTAATGATCGCACCTATGCCATGCGTATCTGGCTTAATTCAGCTTTGCTTGTAAAGTATGGTTTGACTACCGAAGATGTTGTAGGTGCTATTCGAGATCAAAATACGGATTATTCTGTTGGTCGCCTTGGTGATGCTCCCACGAATGGTCCGGCTGAATTAACTCTTTCGATTACTAGCGTTGGACGTCTTTCAAAACCGGAAGAATTTGATCGCATCATTCTTAAAGCAAATAGCGACGGATCTATGGTGTATCTGAAAGATGTCGGTCATGCAGAGTTGGGGGCGCAAAGTTACAATGTGGTTGGCAAAATCAATGGCATCCCAACCATTTCAATTGCGATTTTTCAAATGTACGGAGCAAATGCCCTCACTGTAGCTAACGATATCAAAAATAAGATGGAGCACATTTCAAAAAATTTTCCACAAGGGATTGAATATTCTATTCCTTATGATACGACCCTATTCGTCAATGCTTCTATTAAAGAGGTTGTGAAAACTATTTTTGAAGCTGGGGTGCTTGTTGCTCTAGTGGTATTTGTGTTCCTTCAAAATTGGCGCTTAACATTGATCCCTATTCAGGCGATGCTTATCTCAATTATAGGTGCATTTGCAGGGATGCTAGCTTTAGGACTTTCAATCAATACACTCACCCTTTTCGGTATGGTCATGGCCATAGGTATCGTCGTTGATGATGCTATCGTAGTGATCGAGAACGTGGAACGCAACATGCGGCTGCGGGGATGCACGGCAAGAGAAGCTGCACATGATGCGATGAAAGAAGTTACGGGTCCCATTTTTGCCATTGTCCTTGTATTATGCGCTGTTTTCATTCCAGTAGCTTTTCTGGGGGGGATTGCTGGACAGCTCTATAAGCAATTTGCTTTGACAATCTCTATCTCGGTGGTTATCTCCGGACTCGTGGCTCTTACATTAAGTCCGGCCCTTGCCGCTATCCTTATCAAACCAATAGAAAAGCCTTCCAGATTCACAGTGTGGTTTGATTACGTTTTTGAAAAATTAACGGCCATGTATGTCTACGGTGCGCGTTGGTTGATTAATCGCCCGTGGTTAGGCATGGGAATTTTTCTGGTTGTGTGCGCAATGATTGGATATCTTTTCCATGTTGTCCCAACAGCTTTTGTACCTAATGAAGACCAAGGGTATGTGTTGGCAGTGGTCAATATGCCCGAAGGATCTAACTTGACGCGTACTGAAA